>JALRCK010000135.1 GCA_023262305.1 Deltaproteobacteria bacterium | reverse complement strand
ATGTGCGTCACCGTCGGTCCAGTTTTTGGTGTGGCCGAAGTACTGAGCGATGATCGCTTCGGGTGTACCACGACCCATCAGGATGTTTCGTACAGCAAATACGAGGGGCGCGTAGGCCTCTGTTTTGTTGTTGTTCTGGATGCGACGGGCCATTGCGTGCGTCGCCATGACTCCTTCAGCGGTGAGGCGGTGCCCGCTGGAGTCAAGGGCGGTAAGGATTTCGTAGATGTTCTCGCCGCACGCTAAACGCATACCGGCTTGAACGTTTCTGCTAGTGAGGCTGTTCACGGTAAGGTTCAGGTCATGATTGCCAGCCATCATGAGTTGGCTTCCCTTGCCACCGCCCTCGGACTTGACGATGTTAACGATCTCCTTGCTCGCAAAGTTAACGAGGCGATGCATGGTGTGATTATCGAGGACTGCGTGGTGATCTCCGTATGTGATAGAAACCCGCTTGGTCACACGATATCTGCCATCTTCATCCGCCTGAAGGGCGCCATTCTTTTTCAAGATTCCCAAAATGATTCCCGCAGCGAATGCCGCTACGTTTTTCATGGAGGCCGCTATTTCAAGCGCCACAGGCGCAAGCTCTGGAGCGGCAGGATTGGTATAAATTTCGACGTTCTTATCTCCACTCATGCCGCTAAACATGTTGAATGTTTTTCCAAGAGCGTCTGTTGCTGTTGGATCGCGACGAGTTTTGCCACTGAGCGTGAGACCAACATACGCGCCCTCTTGAACGTCCTTCGCAAAACCCGGCCCACCGGCAAAGACCACATTGTCGGCAACGTGGCTCCAGTTGGGGTGCTGACGGAGGTACTCTACAGGGGTTAGTGCACGGGCGCCCTCGGGTGGGCCCTCTCGAAGAGATTTTTCAGACTCGAGTGGGTTCCAGTCCGGAACAATAAGCCCCTTCGCCAAACTGACTACAACGCTCTCTTTGTGAGGGCGAATCTTTCCAAGAACATCCGGAAATGCATTTGATGGGACTGCGAGAATGAGGATGCCGCGATCCTCGATAGCTTTTGAGAGGTCGGTAGTGACCAGGTCGCTACTTGCATGGTCCTTGGACTTTCGCTCCCAAGGAAGGATATCAAATTTTTCGGAGAGCCTTGAATGGATCGCTTTGCCATAAACACCGTAACCGACCATGGCGATCTTCTGGTGAAACGCGCTCCGCTCAGTTGGGGAGAGTTCTCCTTCCTTATTAGTAGCGGGCCTCTCGACTTTAAGATCGCGGAGTGAGCCTCGAAGAGATAGAGATGTGTTAAGGTCGACGCCGCCGGTGGCGATGGTGGCCGGGATAGTAACTCTGGTGTGAGAGGTCTCTGATCGGTCGTTCGTAGACAAGCGGTCCTCCGTTAAGGGCGTATGCTTGCGGGAAAGGTAGCAATTTGGCGGCCGTAAAGCATTCGAGATGGTGTTAATATTTTGTGAGGAATTTGTTTTTAAGAGACATGGATTTTAATTAACAAAACCCTAACAATAGACCGGGTCTCGGGACTGACTTAGGCTCCGGTATTGGGTAAGATCCCTTCGGTCAAAGTCATGTAACATCCTCAAACAGAAGTGGTAGTATGAGCAGTGCAGTGAGAGCAGAAACAAACTCTTCCAATCTAAAGCGAACAGCAGACTCAGTCTCTCGCTCGGACGTGGTTTCCAAACTTGAGAGCGCAGGCGTTCTCGATATGATCGTGGTTGGTGGCGGGATCCACGGCGCCGCAGTCGCTCGGTTCGCCGCTGCGTATGGATTTAAAACAGCGCTCCTGGAAAAAGCTGATTATGCGGGAGCGACCTCAAGCCGCAGCTCAAAGATGGCCCACGGAGGACTCCGCTACCTTGAGCTCATGGACTTTGAGCAGGTGTTTGAGGGAATTAAGGCGCGCGAGGAGATGTTCGACAACATCGGTAACTTGGTAAAGCCAGCCGAATTCCTCATTCCAGTGCCAGCTGGAGCGTGGTTCTTCAGGATTAAATTAGGTATCGGGTTGTTCCTCTACGATCTGATGGTGAAGAAGGGGAATCGTCGCCATCGGTGGATTCCTCGCTCAAAGCTCACCTTCTCGGGGTTTCACAGCGGACGCACCGACTTGATGGGGTGCTTCGTCTACACCGATGGAATCATGAGCGACGCTCGGTTGGTGGTGGATAACGTCATCGCTGCTCGTCGCTATGGGGCTCTCTGCCTCAACTACTGTGAAGTTGTATCGATGACTCGCGACGACTCGGGTGTTTCGCATGTTGTGGTGCGTGACACCAAGACCGGCAAGGAGATGACGATTCGAGCGCGGTTAGTTGTTAACTGTACCGGTCCATGGGCATCAACCCTCGCGAGCACGCTGGGAGCAGAACCTCGTCCGCTCAAGTTTAGTCGGGGTTCCCACATCATCTTCAATAAGCCATGGAATGGACCGAGTCTCTTCCTTCCGATGCCCGGCAAGGCGCGATACTACTTCGTGTGGCCGCATCAAGCGGGTACGATGGTTGGTACAACTGAGCGAGAGGTAGCTACTATCGAGTTGGATCCGCTTCCCTCCCAAGATGAGATCGAGGAGATCTTCGGGCGTTTGGAGAAGGATATTCCTGATGCTGGTCTGAATAGGGACTCTGCGTGCTACGCCTTCGCAGGAATTCGCACCCTACCAGTTCGAGGTAAGGACGCGAGTTCAACGGTCCTCTCGCGGAAACACATTTGGACTCACATGAACGGAGTGCTCACGTTGCTGGGTGGTAAGTACACCACAGCGTCGTGGACATCGTTCGAAGGTGTAAAAGAGGCTGCAAAGATCCTTGGCAAGCCACTCTCCAAAGAGATTGTCGAGAGTCGAGATGACCTCAAGCGATTACCGGGAAGCGCAACGACCACAGAAGTAGCAGAATTAGAGCGCTCGTTGAGCACTCACGGAGTTGCTGCGGATGCCCAGGGGCGATTGCTCGGCAGGTACGGCAAGCGACTCGGGGATAACTACTTAGAGTATATCGAAGCTTCGCCAGAGAAGTTAATAGAACTCGAGACGCGAATAGCTCTCGACACCGAACAGGTTGAGACTCTCGAAGATCTGATGCGACGTCGCTTAGAGCTTGAGTATACGGATGGTCACGGTGAGAAATATCTTCCGATTATCCGTGAAGTGTTCAGGCAGATGCGCCCCGATATCGATTTTGACAAGGAGCAGGGCGAGTATCTTGCGCGGATGCGGAGGGTCGATGCTCTCCTCGGAAAGCCCGAGCGAACCAAAGCCTAAAGACTCTTCTCCGCCTCGGTCGAGAGGCTCGCGCTGCACAGGAGCGCTCTGCTCCGTCCCCTTCCTGCGCATATCGCGCAAACGTTATGCGCTCGACTCATCGTCGAGAGAGTGAAGCATGTAGACGTGAAGGTAGTCACCCGGCAGCGTACCGCAATGCAAGAAGGCGAGGGGCTGGCGGAGAACTCACTTCGTGCGTTCTCGCCTACTAGAGATAATAACACTCAGGCACTCACTATATCGTTCCGTCCACTTAGCGTTTGGATGTCCATCGGGGAGGCGAAAATCGGCACTCTGATAGTCCGGGATAAAGCAGGGAGCAACATCAAAGCCATGGGTCCTGAAGAACGTATCCCATTTTGAGTTGAGCGGTGTCATCGGGGCGATGAGTAGGAGCAAGCCACGTTCCGCCACCGCATCCCGCAACCTGATGAGCAACCTCTCGGTCACCTTCTCCGCGATCTCTTGGTTCCACACCATCCTTAACGTGTCGAGAGAGTTCTCGATGAGAGACAGGGTTCTCGACATGCGCCACCAGCCACTCATTCGCTTGCCTATCCAGTAAAAGCAGGTGCTTTCATCACAAACTGGAAATATGCCTTCCATCTGCCACGTGCGCTGCAGAAGCGGCGACTTCACGTTTCGGTGCGCGTGAAAATCAGCAAATCCATACACGACTATCGATCCCGGTTGCGCTTGGTATTGATCGGCAAAATTGAGAAAAGAGAGGAGAGACTGATATGTGCCATAGCCAGCGACGCCAAAATTCTCGACGGAGTACGATGGAAGCCTCTCCTGTAACCTGCCCCCCAATGACTCCGTGTCATCAAGACCAAATCCCTCCATGAATGAGCATCCTAGGAGTCCGACATACGGGCGTGGGCTTATGTCTGGTGAGCCACAAAATCGTGCCCCGTCATCGCGATACGTTACGTGAAATACACGGGGAGGTTTCCAGCTCGTATCAACGTAACGATAGGTTCCTGGTCGATGTTTCCACCCAACAACAGGGTCGGAAACAATTGACTCGGGCAAGTGCTGGCGCTGAATCCCGTTTGATGGATAATCGAAATGTAAGGCGAGGAGCTCTACCGTCCCAAGACTTAAACACACCGTAATAAAAATTTTCAAATAGTTGAGAAAATGTTTGTGCGTCGGCGAGTGCATCCTCATAAATTATAGAACCGAGCACTTCAACTCTTTGCTCATGCAGGCAGGAGGAGTTCGATACATAGTACGGGTGAACGTCCCATAAGGCAGGTGGAGACCTTCTCCTGGGTATATCACTCATCGGGCATGCCTGCATCTGCTATCGTGAGATAATTTCTTTGCATCATTTTCCTCAGGCAAGATGGTGGGTGCTTTTCGGGAGCGTGGGAGCTCTTCATCGTTGAGATGGAAATCTCCACCTCGACCAAGAGTGTTAAGTCTCGTTCCAAGTGCAGAGGTGGGTGAATCGGTAGCCCCTTTTTTAAAGGGTGGATGTGCATGATAGAGACAGGCAAGAAGCCGCTTGCTATTTGACTGCAGATAGCTGATTTCCCAAGATTTCCCACAATGGTACGCTTCTCTTCTCTACCCAGGACAGGTGAAAAGTTGCCTCATCCCAACATAACCAAGTTCGTATCTCTCCTGTTGAAGTATCTCCCCTTAGCGGGAGCGATGGTGGCGCCTTTCATCACCCTGGCTCTTTTTCCAGGGGTTCGCTCGTGGGACATCCACACATTTTCAGGTTGGATGAAATGTTTGGCCGCAGCTGATGGTCCACCATATTCTCCCTGTCTTCCTGACCCGATTAATTATCCCTCCGTTGGACTCTATCTGTCTGCAGGAGTGATGCTGCTCCTGCAAAAGCTGGGGTGTGTTGGGCAGGAGATCTCGGTTTATTACCAACGGTTTCTTGCGGGCATAGACAGCCTAAACGTTCTCGCGTTTTACCTCCTCTTGCGGGGGCTTGGGATACGATGTGCCGGTTGGTGGACTCTGTTCTTCTCTCTCCTCCCATCGACCCGAGTTGGCGCTAGTTTATGGGTCCAGATTGATTCTGTGACGCAACTCTTTGTTACCGTAGCATTCCTGTGTGCGCTTCGTGGTCTCACGGCTGTTGACCAATCTGCTGTAGCAAAAGCCCAGCGTTACCTCTTCGGTCTTGGGATGATGATCTCGTGTGCGATGCTCACCAAGCAACTCGCAGTATTTGCGCTTCCTCCACTTCTGGTCATGCTGCTCTTGCTGAGCTACCGATTAGCTCGGCGAACTTCCGTATGGAGGGTTGGGTTGAACCTTGCAGGGATCCTGCTTCTGACGGTAGTGCTTGATCGATCTTTTCCGGTGCCTCCCGATAACTTTGGTTCGGGGTTTTTATATGCTCTCACGAGCGGTCCGAACCATGCAGGCATACTCTCTGCTCACGGAGGAAATCTCTTCTCGCTCCTGCCAGGGGACCAAGCACGTTCTTCTTTAACACCGATCCGCATCCTTTCCTTCCGAGGACTGACCGTGTACGGCATCCCCTTGTTTCTTGGAATCGGGTGGTTCGTCGGACTCTCGGCTGTCTTCTTTCTGTGTGGGCTGCGACTCGCTTGGGCATATCGGCCGCTCTCAGCTCGAGGATACACACTTTACGGCCTCACGTTTGCTGCATTCTTGAGCGTACTGATGAATACGGTCCTCGCTGGAACTCATGAGAGATACATGTATCACTACGGTTTTTTCGTTTACCCCGTGCTGCTCACGCTCCTGACGTTCTCGCGCGTATATGGGCAGCTCCTCATCGTAAGCACCATACATCTGATAGTGTATGGTATATTTGTGTACCAGATCCTGCGCCAGAATGAGGTGCTACTCCCCCACCTAGTTGTGCATCGGAGCTTAGTGGTTCTGAATGGAGCTTCGGTGCTCTATATGCTCGTGGCTGTGGTCAGAGCTGCTTGGTCTCCCGCCTCATTTCCATTTTCGCTAGAGACAAGAGACCGGTGCCGGATGACTACCAAGGAGGTCCTCACTGAGGTCTACCGGAGTATTTTGTGCGCACGAGACCGGCTCTGGAGGGCATGGGCGCTTCTTTCAGTCATTACCCTCATCCCTTATTTCATTCATTGGACTCTTAATATTCAACCGCTCATGAGTGTTGAGCTCTC
>JALRCK010000134.1 GCA_023262305.1 Deltaproteobacteria bacterium | reverse complement strand
ACTGAATGTGAGCTTTTTCCCCTTATTTTTCCCCTTATTTCACCGCGTCGAGAGATTTCACCGTGTCGAGAGAGCGCTCTTGAGCCTCAAGAGAGGAGATGTCTCTCGCTATTGATGCGTCCGAATCATCAAGTGTAGCACCACTAAGAGTAGGAACTGCGGTGCTCGTTCCGACCGCTGCTCCGTTTGAGCGAAGCAGTTGTAACTCTCGTGCGTCTTTTTTTATCTCTTGTTTCACCGCATTTTCAGCGCTTTCAGCAAGATTTTCAGCACCTCGCTCAAGCGACGCTACGGCTTCGCTCTCTCGTCGCGCAATATCAACGCGCAATTTGCCTGGATCGTTCGCGTCCTGACCACAGGCAACACACGGAGAGAAAACCGATCCGATAATTCCAGCACAAACGAATAGAGCTCGCATATAATCCCTCACTCTGAAGGTACCTACCATCACCAACAACTGCGCGTCTACCGAAAAGGCTGGCCCATCATTAACCAGAGTGCTTTGCGAGGCGTAAATTTCGGTAAGAGCCTTGAAATCAGCCCAGAGTAGTCGCATCGTATCGTCATGAACTCGACACCCTCCAAGCGTCCTCTTCGGATACCTCTCATCTCAGCTCTTATTGGAGCTACACTTGTGGTGGGGATCTATCTCGGCGTTAAAGAGTTTTTTCCATCCCGGCTTCGCGCGGGTCAACGTGCGATAACACCGCGAGGCGCACTGAGCTCAGAGGAAAAAGGCACTATCGATCTCTTTCAAGTCGCCGCCTCCTCCGTTGTCTACATCACCAGTGTCACCGTCGAGCGTGACGCATTCTCGATGAACGTTTTTGAGATTCCTCAAGGAGCCGGTTCGGGATTCATCTGGGATGAACGAGGATATATCGTTACTAATTTTCATGTGATTCAAAACGCCTCCGTGGCGCGCGTTACACTCTCTGATCACAGCTCATGGGATGCAACGCTCGTTGGAGTTGAGCCTGACAAAGATATCGCCGTACTCAAGATCGCGCCAACAGGTGTGACTCTTACACCGATTGCAATCGGCTCCTCGAAAGATCTCCGAGTGGGACAACGAGTCTACGCGATCGGCAATCCTTTCGGTTTCGATCATACACTGACGACAGGGATAATCAGCGGTCTAGGGCGCGAGATAAAATCCGTGACGGACCGCCCGATACAGGGTGTTATTCAAACGGACGCCGCAATCAATCCTGGCAACTCAGGCGGACCACTCCTCGATAGCGCCGGGCGATTAATTGGGATGAATACCGCCATCGTAAGCCCCTCCGGTTCGTACGCCGGCATCGGATTCGCAGTGCCAGTCGACACTATCAACAGAGTGGTTCCGCAGTTGATAAAAAATGGTGTGGTCAAGAAACCTGGACTTGGGATTCAAGTTCTTGAAAGCGACCTCCTCAAAGGAAATGGAATTCTCGGTGCGATCGTCGCCAATGTTCTTCAAAACTCCCCCGCTCAACAAGCTGGGCTGACTCCTCTCGGCAGAGACAGTCGAGGAAAGGTTCAGCTGGGAGATATCATAGTTGCTGTTGATGATATCCCCGTCACAGACGGAGACGATCTATTGAATATCCTCGATGAGAGACAGCCAGGTGACAAGATTCATATGAAAGTTGTCAACAACGGAGCAGAGCGCACCGTCGACGTTAAGCTCGGGTTGCTCCAATAAGAGGAGCCCGCACAAACTCGCGAATAACGTGAATACTCTCTTTCCCCTCCGTCGCAAAGGGGTGGTGGGCACTCTTCTCGAAAACGTGAAGCACCGCCCCAGGAACTAACGACGCGAAATATTCGTGGGCTTCTGGCGTTGCCTCATCGTTGCGCCCGCACATGAAGAGACACGGACAACGAAGAGAGCTCAACCGGGGTGCAAGATTGTAATCCTTCACCATTCCGTCAACGACGAGCTCATTTGTTCCCCATACTATCTGGTAGGTTTGAGCATCCGCCTCGGCTTCCGAGCGACGCACCTCCGGCGGGATCTCATCACACCCGTAGATGTGCTTGCGGTAGTAGGCACTGAGAGCTGTCAGGTATTCAGGGGAACTCGTGGTGCCACTTCTCTCCCCCTCCCTCAAAAGCATTCTCTGCATCAGAGATAAGGATCCGACGAGGCGTCGTCCATCCTCAATCCAACGCGGAATGTCGATAGAGACGCACGCGAATATGATCCGCTCAACTCGTTCCGGATAGCGAAGCGCGTACTCACCGACGATGAGCCCACCGAAAGAGTGCCCAAGCAAACACATCTTCTCAAGACCAAGCTCCCGTCGAACATCCTCAAGCTCATCGATAAACCCATCCACCGAGAAGATTTTGCGAGCGCCCTCCCTGCGAGAACGCCCACACCCTGCCTGATCATAGGTGATAATCGGGGAGGAATCCGACAACGCAAAGATCGGCTCTAAGTAGTGGCTCGTAAAGCCGGGACCGCCATGGACACACACCAGAGGGACCCCTTCATCACCTCCGCGGCGCTGAAAGAACACCTCTCCTGCTCTCGTCTGTATATAACCGGTAGTATGCATACGGATGACAGCCCTGTTGATCGAAGTAGCCTCAGCTTGCTCGGTTGCTGCCCCACGATCACCGCTGGGCCCCTCGGGCGGCAGCTCGACAAACACGAGATAACCAAATGGCTACGATTAATGAGGTAGTTATCTCCCCCTGACTATAACTTTTTAGCCGCGAAAAGTAATGTTTTCTCGTAGCACCGCCGATCTGTGTTGTACTAGAGATATGGCGACCCTCCATAAAGATTTTAGCCTGACGATCGAATTCCTCGCCTTCCTTCGAGCAGGACTTTTTTCCCAAGTGATGCTGGAAAACTCAGAGTCTCGGCTCAGAGCGGCTTTTCTTCCGCCAGGCTACATCGAGACACCTCACAAGGGACTCGACCGGGTCGACGCGTGGATGAAAGAGCTCGAAGATGGGCTACCGATATTTTCAACCTCATGGACAACGCCCGAGACGTTCGACGCTATTAGCGCCATGGGATTTCTTAAAGAGCTCAAGCGTGATGTGCTCCAGTTCGCGCAGCTCGTGGAGAATGCACTCAGGGTTCCGGATCTTGTCGATGATAGAGCCTCAGTCAAGCTTCTCGCCGCTGGGATCCATCGCTCTGCAACTGCACGATTGGCGTACCTTGAAACCCTCAATCACGCATTCATGAGCCTCAAAGTCCCCGATCGCGCTCAAGTAGCAGCCGCTGAGCTCCCCGACGCGCAAGCCTTCCTACAAACAGCTAACGCCATCATCGACATCTTTGCGCAAGACACCCCGTATGAGCCTGCTCTCTGTGAACGACTTCGCATTGAGGCCTCACTTGTTCCGTCTGATATGCGTGCACACGCTCATGATGCCAGGATATTGCTTAACGTGTACGCACAGCAGTTCGATTACGAGCTGGCCGAGATCTCACAAGCAGAGGCAAGACCCTGGCTCGACATGAAGGTTCCAGCCGTCGCCGCTGGCTATTGG
The DNA here is from genome assembly GCA_023262305.1 of Deltaproteobacteria bacterium. Classification (GTDB taxonomy): domain Bacteria; phylum Bdellovibrionota_C; class UBA2361; order UBA2361; family OMII01; genus OMII01. Next base: position 2,892 of record JALRCK010000134.1, on the reverse strand, counting down.
CATGCGTATAAATTTACCCCTGAAGATTATGTGCGGTGGGCGTCGGTTGGTATTCGCGGTGCACCTCTGGCCGCATACTGGAGACGAGCGCGCTTTGATCCGGAGAATGCAGTGGAGTGGATTCAAAAGGGCATCCCACCGATCGTTGCGATGGAATGGGCCCGGGCGGGCTTTGATGCCGGTCGGGCTGTTGCCATGATGCAGCGCGGCGTGCTGGATCCGACGAAAGCACCACGAAACCGGGATGGGGAGCCTTGATTACACGCCCCCGGCTAATACAGTCCGGCGTGTTATACTAACCAAACACCTGCTTTCCATAAAAAACATACATTTTATACAGCAACCAATTGACATAATTTACAAACGCGGAGTATACCAGCAAATAAGGACGTGGGCATATGTCTCGATACATTGAGATCTATGCACAGACAAAACCCTGAAATAACAATGGAAAAATCCTCATCACAAGAAGAGAAGGCGCTCAGCTCCGTCCGAGTAGGACAGAGAGCCATGATATCAGCCATCAAGAGCTGTCCTGCTGAACTTCTTCAAAAGTTGGTTTCCATGGGTGTGGTTGCTGGCTCGGAAGTAACCGTAACCCATCGAGGGTTCTTCGGGTCTCCCATTAACATCCACCTGCTCGGCTCAGTACTGTCACTGCGCAGCGCAGAGGCAGCGCACATTCAGGTGCAACCTCTGTAAGCGCGGCTTATGTAAGGCCGCTCATCTGTTGTGACACACTCACCACCCACTGCCGATGACGATTGCCCAAAAGCTGTAGCGCTTGTTGGAAATCCAAACTGCGGAAAGACCACCCTCTTCAATAGCCTTACTGGCTCTCGATATAAGGTCGCCAACTATCCCGGTGTGACGGTCGAACGAAAGGAGGGAACCCTTCAGCTCTCATCAGAGTCATGTGCTCGTATCGTCGATCTCCCTGGCACATACGCCCTCGCAGGCTCATCACTCGACGAGAAGATCGTCACTCAATTCCTACGGGGAGAGATACCGGGAAACTCAAAGCCAGACCTCATACTAGCGGTTGTCGACGCGACCAACCTGGAACGCAACCTCTTTCTTGTTTCTGAACTCCTCGATACCGGCTACCCGATCGTGCTCGCCATTAACATGATGGATGCAGCTGAGCAGGCGGGGATCAAGATATACGGAGAGCTCCTCTCTCGCGCGCTCGATATTCCGGTCGTACTGATCAGCGCTCGAAACAAGTCTGGTCTCACAACCCTCGTTCATGAGGTGGCAAAGGTCCTAGAGACCCCGACGATCTCCTCAAAGAAGCTCGCGTGGATTCCCTCTGAACATTCGATCCGCTCACAGAGCGAAAACTTCAATCCCCTCGCGCCAAGCGCCGATCCGGCTCTGATCACAACGATAGGCTCTCTCCGTTACGCGTGGATCCGTTCAATTGTTCGAAAAACCACGTCGGAAAGCTCAAACGACGATGTCGCGGTTGTGTCCCCACTCGATAGAGCTCTCACGAGCAAGATATGGGGTATTCCGATCATGCTTGGAATATTCGCACTCATCTTCCAAGCTATCTTCCTGTGGGCACAGCTTCCGATGGATATCATTTCAGGCGTAGTCGAGCGCTTGAGTGGATGGATCACGGCTACCCTTCCTCCAGGCATGCTTACAAGCCTCCTTGCCGAAGGGATAGTTCCGGGAGTTGGAAATGTCATCGTGTTCGTACCTCAGATCGCGATCCTATTCTTCTGCATCGGCATCCTTGAAGATTCGGGCTACCTCTCCCGAGCAACGTTCCTCCTTGATAACTTCATGCGCAAAGTTGGGCTTCAAGGGCGAGCCTTCATTCCCCTCTTGAGCTCCTTCGCGTGCGCGGTTCCTGGCATCCTCTCGACTCGAACCATCCCGTCACGCTCAGATCGACTCGCGACGATTATGATTGCGCCCCTCATGAGCTGCAGCGCTCGTTTGCCTGTGTATGCCGTACTGATTGCGGCCTTCATCCCACAAACGCTCGTTGGCGGCTTCATCTCCCTCCAAGGGCTCGTTCTCTTAGGGATGTACCTCCTTGGCGTGGTAGGAGCGTGCTTCGTGGCGTGGATTCTCAAGAAATGCCTCTTATGGAAAGAGTCATGTTTCTACGTCATGGAGATGCCGCCACTTCGCCGACCTATTTTTCGCGTTATTCTTCGCGGCGTGTATGACAGCGTCGCCTCATTCCTTAAAAACGCTTCAACTATTATCCTCGCGTGCTCAGTGGTTGTCTGGTTCCTCGCGTCGTACCCTAAGCCCGGTCCAGAGTTTCAGGGCAATCCCGTTCAGGCGAGCTTCGCCGGACAGCTCGGCACCGCGATCGAGCCCGCGATTAAGCCCCTTGGTTTCAACTGGGAGATAGGCATAGCGATCCTCTCGTCGTTCCCAGCGCGAGAGGTTTTCGTCACAACCTTAAGCACGATTTACAACATTAGCGATGATGACGATGAGTATACGGGGCTCGTCAACATCTTGCGCGGTCGCCAACAATCAGGGGAGTTCTCAACCCTTAGCGCGCTATCCCTCATGGTGTTTTACGTCTTTGCGTGCATGTGCATGTCGACCCTAGCAGTGTGCAAGCGCGAAACTGGATCGTGGGGCTGGACGCTGGGCATGTTTGGATACATGACAGCGCTCGCGTACGGAGCGTCACTGGCGGTGTTTCAAATCGGCGGGCTTTTCATTCAATAGGGTCCAAGAGGCGATATGATCCAAACGATAGTGGCCGTGCTCATCCTGACCGTCTCGGTACTATACGTCGCACGGCGCTCGGTGAATGCTCTTGCTCCAAAAAAGAAGCCGTGTGGATGTAGCGGATGCGGCTGCGCCGCTAATAAGGACCAGCCGCGATAAAATTACATTCCTGGAGGGGCGGGC
>JALRCK010000133.1 GCA_023262305.1 Deltaproteobacteria bacterium | reverse complement strand
CGAGAGCCCCCGCCGCTGACTGAATATCGACTGAGGCCTCCAAAAAATTACACCCAAAGAGGGGGAGCGTTATGCGCAGCTCTCGCATCTGCTTAGCAACGCGTCCGTTGAGTCCTGAACTTAAGCACACGCCGATTGCGTCAAATCCTCCATTTTTCGCCTTCAAGAGATTTGCTTGGAAGCTCTCTGGCGCTGTTGAGAAATCCTGCCACTCGCTTCCTGGAAATCGCTCGACTATTCCCTGCGCCCACATTCCTGTGTAGGTGTGCGTTGAGGTAAAGAGTGCGAGCTTTTTATACCCGCGTCGCTTTATCTCGCTGCTCACAAAGGAGAGATCTGCCGCGTTTGTGCTCCACAGCCTTACGGCATCAGGATTATTGATGAATGCTCGATCATCTCCCGAAGCCCACGCGAACAGTGGGATTTTGCGCTTCAGGGCGATCGGGGCGATGGCTTGCGCAGTGACCGTATCACCCACCAATACCGCGGAGATCTTGTCTATATCGACGAGCTTGCGAAAGGCGGAGACGCTCTTTGCAGGAAGAAATCCATCGTCTTCGTAAACGAAGGTTGCCGTGCCTCCAACATCAGCCATCTCGATACCGTGTCGGTAGGCTTGACCGTATGCGCCCCACTCGCCAGTGTAGCTTGCGAGGACGCCGATCTTTGGTTGTGCGCTAGCTAGCTGACACGAGATCGCGACAACCATGATCCCCAAGACCGTTAACCACAGGGAGGGACCGCGTACCCGCGGTCCGGGTATGCACATCGATAGCACATTGATTCGAGAGAGCCGTTGCAACAAGACATTGCGACCGCCACACCGGACCGCGAGGACGCGGTCCCTCCAGGTGCAATCGGCGACATCTTTAAAGGGAGGAATAGAAACCCGCCCCATCGCACCTTCTCCTATCGTACGATCGGATACCCATCAGGTACCCCCAATCCTAGAATAGCTCTTCGAACCAGATCCAACGCCACATACGATGCATACGTCCGCACATTCTGTCGTTCACTGATATAGAGGCATCGCTTCTCAAACGATCGCTCCGCCGATGATACCCCTACAAAGAACGTCCCAACCGGCTTCTCATCGCTGCCACCATCAGGTCCAGCAACTCCACTAATTGAAACACCGTAGGATGTTTTAAACTTCTCGCGCACATTTCTGGCTAATTCACGCACGGTTTCGGCACTTACGGCACCGTGCTGGTGAAGAGTTTGACGAGAGACGCCAACGAGGTCCTCCTTCGCTGCGTTACTGTAAGCAACAACGCCCCCTTGAAACACCGCCGAGGACCCGGGGGTGCGCGTCAGTATCTCTGACACCATCCCACCCGTGCACGACTCCGCTGTAGCGATAGTGAGCCCCTTGGATAGAAAAAGTTTTTGAAGCGCTGTGATAAACGTATCAGCGGGATCGGTTGAAAAGATCGTCTCTTTGCTCAGCGCTCCCTCAACTGCCGCAACGTGTGGCGCGAGATTGAAGCTCTTAGGAGCTTTGAGAACCACATGCACCTCTGGGAACGCCGCTCGATAGGAGACCACAATCTCCTTTGGGAGGTGTAACGCCTCAACTAACTTACCGATAGTTGATTCGGGGAGCCCAAAGGTCTTCATCGTGGCCCGTTGTAACTGCTCGGCGGAGCCTCCTGCACTCTCAATCATCGGCAATACGGTCTCAAGGAACATCGCCTTGAACTCCCGCGGAACCCCAGAGAGGGAAACAACCGTAGGACCTCCCGGCTTTGCCATAGCGAATCCGGGTGCCGTTCCGTTGGCGTTCGGGACCATCTGCGCTCCAACCGGCAAGAGCGCCTGCCGCCTGTTCTGAGCGTCCAGAATTCGATTTCTCTTGGCAAAAAACTGCTCCAGGTGAGCTACTCCATCCGGATGCTCGGCGAGTCCAACGCCGAAGAACTTTGCCACCATGTCACGAGTGAGATCATCGCTCGTTGGACCGAGCCCACCTGAGGTAATAATAAAGTCACTGACTCGTGAGAGCTCAGTCAGTCCCGAAACTAACTCCCCGATATCATCATCAACAACGAGCACTCGCTTGAGCTTCAAGCCCCGCTCGGAGAGCTCCTTGGCGACGAAATTCGAGTTGGTGTCAACCACTCTTCCGTCCAAGAGCTCCGAGCCAGTTGCCAAAATTGAGACTGAACGCATTATGCTTTCTTTTTAGCGCTTGTTCGTACAACAGCCACATTAACAGAGGCGTGAGCTTTCTTAAGATCCTCTATCATGGCGAGCACTGCGGCTGGCGGGCGGATATCGGAAGGCACATCTAGTATCTTTGATTTCATCGGATCGATGTATTTACCTTTATCGAAGAGTCCGAAGTGAAGGTGCACACCACTTGCGAGACCTGTTCTTCCTACAGTTCCGATAACGTCCCCACGACCAACTCGAGCTCCCTTTCGCGCTGACTTGGCGATTGAATGAAGGTGCATGTACTCGGTTGTGTAGCGAGCGTTGTGTTGAATTCGGATCATGTTTCCGGTGCTCGCGCCGTAGCCAGAGTACACGATAACACCATCACCGACGGTTCGAACGGCAGTTCCTTGCGGGGCTGAGAAATCAACTCCGTTGTGCGGGCGAGAAATCTTAAGAACCGGATGGAATCGCGAGTGCGTGAACATCGACGATATCCGGCTGAACTTAACTGGATAGCGCAGGAACGACTTTGTCGGCATTGAGCCTTTTTCGTCGAAGTAGCGAACGGTGCCGTCCTTAGAGACATCTCGAACAACGGCGAGCATCTTGCCACTTAACTGAATCGACGCAGCCTTGATAACTCCCGGAGCAAGACGCTCCCCATCCTCGGAGAGACGATCCTCGTACACAACTGTGAAGGAATCGCCCGGTTGGATATCCTTGGTGAACTCCACACGATTACTGAAGAGGTCAACGAAATCGTCGACAAGGGAGTAGGGGATCTCAAGACCAGCCGCTGAGTCTCCGAGAGAGGACACAATAGTGCCCGTAACACGGCGCTCTTTTGTGGATATCTTGAGCTTATCAACCTTTACAGCGAACTCACCGTGCTCATCTCGAGAGAGTATGATGGTTGCGTTCTCGCCGTGCTTCTTTCGAACCTCGATGACGTCACCATCTCGCTGCGTAACGGTCAGATCCTCGCCAACCCGAAGAGACCCGGCGTTAACTCCAGACCCCTTAAGCACATCAAGTACTGAGGTTACCTCGTCGGCATCTCCCCCGATCTCTCGCCACATGGAGCCGAAGGTGTCTCCCTTCTTGATGGTATGCGCAAACGTCTTAACGCTCGGCTCTTGCGCGACAGGCGCCGTGCTCACTGCCTGTTGTTCACTGAAAGAATCGGCGAGTTGGTGAATCGGGCTCTCTTCGTTGTTCAAGAGATCGCGGGACAGCGAGGCGTGTCCAGCCCAGCCGAAAAACCCTTCATAGGGAAGAACCCCTTCTAAGATGAGGGTTGCCCCCGCGACCAAAACCGTCGCACGAGCCGCCCATAGGTACCTGTTCATGCAGCCGGAACTCTACAATGGCTCTCAAACGGTCACAACCCCTGGAAACCATTCAATCTCACTTACATTTCTGCCCGAAATATGCGCATGTCCGACTATTTATGACCTGAGGGGCAAAAAGGTTATACTATACCTCTATGACGATAATCGGGGTCGATGTGGGGACGGTCAGGGTCGGGGTTGCAACTGCGGACCCGCAGGTTAGGATCCCGTTCCCCCTCGGGGTATGGCTGCGGGCAAACTACAAAGCGGAGAAGGACCTGCTTACTCTAATTGAGGAGCGCAAAGCCTCCCTGCTCGTGGTTGGAATGCCCCTCGACGCCAAAGGCGGACCCACTGCCATGTGCGAATCGATACAAGGCTTTGTTCGTCGTATTGCCAAACGTACCCCCATCAAGATTGAATACGTCGATGAAGCATTCTCAACGGTTGAGGCGTCTGAAAAGATGTCGTACGCATCGGGGCAGGGAACCCATGTGGACGCTCAAGCAGCGTGCCTCATCCTCGAACGCTACTTCGCACTAAACCCTTGATTTAACACGCCTTATAGAGCTTCTTCATGCGTAAACTCGCCATCATCTCTCTCTATATAGCCCTGCCTATTGTGGCAGCGCTGGCGAGCTACAAATGCGCGGAGCATTACTTCTTTGCCCCCCTTGATAGCGCACACACCTCAACATCCATCTTTGAGGTCACCCCGAATAAAAATTTCCGAGATGTTGCCGCAGACCTGGAGATCAACAACTTCATCCGAAATTGCATGGCGATACGCCTACTCGCGAAGTACCAAAAAAAGGACACCCTCGTCATGGCCGGAGAGTATGAATTCTCCCCGTCGATGGCGCCCCAAGAGATCCTCGACGCGATGGTTGAGGGCAAGATGGTCCTTCGCACCATCACGATCAAAGAGGGAGCCACCATCAAAGACATCGGTCCCATCCTTGAGGAGGCTGGTGTCACCACCGTTGAATCATTTTTTGCCGCTCTCAATGACCCTAAACTTCGAGAGGAGCTTAGAGTCCCCGGTTCAAGCTTTGAGGGATACCTCTTTCCGGAAACGTATCGAATCCAACGCAACACAACTCCTCAAAAAGTGATCCGAACGCTCAGAAATCAACTCGACTCTCAATGGCCAGAATCATGGAATGTCCGGCTCATCGAGCTGCAAATGACGAGACACCAGCTCCTCACACTCGCCTCCATTATTGAAAAGGAGTCTGGAAACGCAGAAGAGCAGCCCGTAGTTTCCTCGGTCTTTCACAACCGACTCAAGAAGGGGATGAAGCTACAATCTGACCCGACCGTCATCTACGGCATCCCAAACTTCAACGGCAACATCACTAAGATCGACCTCCAAACGCCGACCGCCTACAACACATACGTAATTAGCGGGCTCCCTCCTGGCCCCATCGCCAACCCTGGGCTTAACGCGATCAAAGCCGCGCTCTATCCAGCCGAAACCTCCTACCTCTTCTTCGTTGGAAACGGCAAAGGCAAGCACATCTTCTCAGAGACCCTTGAACAACATAACCAGGCTGTGAACGTCTTTCAGCGAGGAATTGGAACATATGAAGCGACGCCGCCAGCGTCCGAGCCTCAAGAGACAACAAACACCACAGCTGAGCCCGCTACGTAAGCGATCCGGATATGGAGAGGGAGATCCATTCAATCATCGAGGCGGTTCGTTCACGAGAGGAGCGCCGCCGTCGCACTGCGCTCTCGATTAACGCGGCGCTCATCATCGCGGTAATCGCGCCACTCTGCGTGCTCGTTATTTTCTATCCAATATGGGTGGCTCTGGTGTGGATACCACCGCTCGTCGTCGCGGCGATCTTTGTCTCACGCTCTGAGTACCAATCGATCTCTGTGACGTACGAGGAGGCCTCGCTCATTCTCGACGCCACCCTCAAAACAAAGGAACGGGTACGCACGTTCGCGATTATCTCACAATCATCAGCTGCTCCCGATCTCGTTCGTAGCGCCTTTATCGCCGAGCAGATACGAGAGCACATCCCGCCTGCCTTTACACCGGCGAACATCCTGGATCTTAAGCTCACTCGCGATCAGAGATGGGCCATCGTAGCATCGTTGCTTGGCGTGCTCGTCGCGCTCGCGCTCTTTATCTTGCGCCCTCTTTCGCCCCTTGAGCGAGTCGCCCAGTCACTTCAAACGATCGTCGCTGCACACCCAGAGCTTCCCAAAGAGGTTTCACTCGCCGCTCAGCAGAGCATTGAAAAACTCTCCTCTTCCGATCTGGTAGCTGCACAGGCATCACTCCAGAAAACCCAAGAAGAGATAACCAAAGCGCTCGCTTCGCAATCAAAGACGGCTGCGGGCGAGCGAACGATAGAGAGCGCGGGCGTGTTACCTACTCAATCGCTCAAAGAGCAGAACCAAAACCAACCCAAGCCAACTCCTTCTCCAGCACCTCAGCAACCTGGGTCAAAAGGTGATGCGAAAGCAGAGAAAGAGCAGAAGAGAGAGAAAGACGGCTCTTCAAACAAAGACACTGGCGATCAACAGGATCAAAACAAAGAGCAGCAAGCATCCGAAGCCTCCAAGGAAAAATCTGAGGAAGGGGGCTCCAAGGAGGAGAGCAAGAGCGAGAGCCAAGAGCAGGAGGGAAAGAGCGCTCAGGAGAAGGAATCAAAGGACGACGGAAAATCTCAAGAGGGACAATCTAACAAGTCTCAAGACGGCGAGGGGCAGGGCTCCGGACAGGGTGCGGGCTCAAGTGGTTCTGGCTCAGGAAATCAGGGCGAAAATAAGGACCAAAGCTCCCAATCACAAGGGCAATCTGGCGCCGCGCAACAGGGACAGGGGCAAGGGGAGGGGAGCGCTCAAGACTCTCAGGGCGGTCCACAATCGAAGGGCGGCTCTGCGAAAGAGGGCGAACAAAAAGAGGGCTCC
>JALRCK010000132.1 GCA_023262305.1 Deltaproteobacteria bacterium | reverse complement strand
GGTTCGGTGACGAACCTACGGCAATTCAGTTAACGGGTCATTTGGCAAACCCATCATCTTCGCCACCCCGTAGGACCTTAACTCTAACCCACGCTACGCTCTGCGGCGCGCCTTGCGCGTCCGAAGCAGAGTTTTGTTATGCCCGGCAGCCTTGATAAGAGACCGGAGTGCATCGTTCACTGATTCGGAATCTTTGAATACTGCCGCTATCTCAGGATCGAGAATGACAATATTAGAGCCTGCTTGATAGCGCTTGAAGTATTTGCCCCGCACTCCTTTCGAGAAGTCATATTCCTGCTTCATGTTATCGGCCCTCGTATTGCTTGCGTTCCGCTCGGCTTGCTGGTCGAGCACTTATAATTCTTATTCTATCATTTCTATCGGTGTGTACTACCACTATCACAAACCGGCCCGCGGTAGTGCGACCGATTGTGACCAGCCTCTTCTCACCGCTAACTACCGAAGATTCAATAGTAATTGCCCTGCGGTCTCCAAAGATAGTGGTGGCCTCTTCAAAAGAGATGCCGTGTTTTTTGAGATTTGACCGGGCTTTGGAGGCGTCCCATTCGAAGAGTAGGCTCATGAGGGGGTTCTATCATGGGAGTTAGTGAGTCACACGGGGGAATCTTGGTCCTGGCTGCCTGCGGGCAGTCTTTGAGAAAAGTTGGTTTTGGTTCTCCTACACACCGCTTCTCGCTCAAACGAAAAAAGTTTGCTGCGCGCGGTCTCTGAGAGAAATAGTTAGGGTATCCGCCCGCTATTACAGTTCGGCTACTTACGAAAAAGCGATCGATCGTCCTATCCTTAAGGGACGATCTCAACTCATCAATTTCCCGCTGAGCCTTGAGCACTCTGGAAAGCGGATCGCCATCGAGGAACTTCTCGGGAGAGGGATGGGTAGGCAAATCGTTAGCGAGAAGTAGTTGAAGCGCTTTCGCGCGCGGAAGCGATGGTACCGAGCACCATGATCGCCGCACCCACATACTGATAAGTGGTGGGGTTCTCTCCGAAGAGTAGATGCGCTAACAGCAAGCCAACTACCACCTCCAACGAGAGGAAGCTCGCGATAAGCCACGGCGCAAGGCCGCGAAAGGCGTAAAAATAGAGGATCATGCCAAAGACGAACAGCAGCAGAGAGTACGCGAGCAAATACCCCAGACCCTGTAGGGATATATTCATAAAACGCTCAGGCGAGAGGATCGCTATGGGCAGCAAAATAGCGATGCCGGCACAGAAATTAGTTAGCAGTGAGAGAGAAACCGGCTCACAGCTAGACATGATCTTTTTAGTCGGTATGTACGAGTACGACAGGAGCAGCAACGCGAGAACTATGAGTACATCGCCCCGAGTAAGTTCAATATGCCCCGCGTGGGGGGCAACGACTAAATACGCGCCCCAAATCAACAGGAGCGTAAGCCCGATCTTCTTGCGTCCGGGCCGTTCTCCCTTAAGGACGACTCCCCAGAGCAAAACAAAGAGCGGCTCTAGCCGGAGAAGGAGAACAGCCCTAGCCGCGGTGGTAAGTATGAAACCACTCACGATCAGAATCTGACCCACAACACACCGACTCACTAGAAGCTGGAACAATTCCCGCTTATGCTCTCGAAACAATACTCTGCCATCGTATGGAATTCCTCGAATCCTGGTCCACGCAAAGATGAACGGAACCGACACGAGGGGAGCCGCCCCAGCGACGACAAAGGGATCGATGAGATTACCTGCGAGCTTGGCCGCGCTAATGCTCGCGGCGATAAAAATGGGAGCAGCGACTGCGGCCAACAGAGGTAGATTCATAGGCGGGCCATTTTAAAAATTCCTGTAGGATACCGCTCATCGAAAGTGCTAAGTGCCAAGGGAGGTAGGCAACGGACCGGCTGGTAAGCGTATATGCTTCCTCGGACTCCGCAATTTTCGAGCATTCAAGCTCCTCCGGACAGATCCGCTAAAACGCGCCGACGCCATCTCGAAAAATCACATTACCAAACCCATCATTGTCGATTACTTTCTCCGGCTCAACAGGAATCCAACCCCAAGCTTCTTTTATCGAATCAACAAGTTCCATGGTGGATAACAGTAATAAGCAGCGGGCGCGAAGCCCTCCGCTGGCTTTAATTGTTATCCCTTTGCCCTCGACCACGCAACTTCCACCGCGCACTCTCGATTAGACCTACATGGAACAAGACACATTCTGCAGCATTGAGGGCTCCATTCTCACCATTCGAGGACAGCGGGTCATTCTCGACCAAGACCTTGCCCGACTGTATGGAGTCTCAACGAAGCGGCTCAATGAGCAGGTTAAGCGAAACCGCGATCGCTTCCCCAAAGATTTTATGTTTCAACTGGAATTTCAGGAGGTTGCAAGTTTGAGGTCGCAAATTGCGACCTCAAATGCACCAAAAGGCGGCCGCCGTTATCGACCTTACGTGTTCACCGAGCATGGCGCTGTCATGGCCGCTAACGTTCTAAGCAGCAAGGTCGCGATTCATGCGAGTATTATCGTCGTACGCACCTTTATTCGCATGAGGACTATACTTGCCGAACACGGAGAGCTAAAGCGGCGGCTGCAAGACATCGAGAAACGCCTCGCTCAGGGGTTCGCGGAGCACGAGCAGGAGTTGCAAGAGATTCGATTTGTAATCGCACAACTTGAGAGGCCGACCGAGCAACAAAAGAAGCGGAGGATCGGATTTTAGGGAGTAACAGGCGGCTGTGCGGGGGGCGAGAGCCGTGCGACACGAGGCTATTGATCTCTTTAGCCGGGCTACTCGAAAATCTTCACGGTATCGACTGGTTGCATCTATTTCCGAATTGAGCCCTTTTTTAGCAGCTGAAATCATTGAGAGATTAGAGTAGCCCGGCTACAGGTGGAAAAGCGAGGTGCAAGATTACGCCTAGAACCAAACAAACTTCCCATCACGTATGGTTTTAAGACGTACGTTGCCGGGCAGGACCCCGTGGTCATCGAATGAATACTTTTCACGGATCGCTTTTTTCATGCAGGCAGTGTCTACGTTCGGACACTGCTGAAGAGCCTGATCAAGGACTTGCGCCGCCATTCTCGGATAGTGGTGGAGCGCCTCGTCGGGAATGTCAGGATAAGAATAGATAAGCCCCTCGCCCGAGACCCCAACAGCTTTCAAGACATCATCTGACTGCGCCGAATACACGCTCATGAGGCGTAGCGCACTAACCCCTACGGAACTTAGGTGTTTGATGAAACCATGCATCAGTGGAAATGCATCCGGGATATATAGGGTATCTGGGGCAAGTTGTTTAATTCGGGTCGCGATACCACGAAGCGCCGACCCATCCGCAGTCGAATATACTAAAGTGTCGAGGACATCTCCTTGGAATGCTCCCCTGAAAGCCTCTTCATGTGCTCGGCTAAAATCATTTTCGAGAAAAACAATCACCACCTTTCGAGCTCCAAGGCGATACGCCTCCTTGGCGTTGTAGGTCGACTCCATTTCGATAGAGGGCTGAACGGCGAACGTTCGCCCGGATGATAGCTGATACACCCTCTCAGGTGCGCTGCTCCCAAGAATGGCTAGACCATCAACCTGCGCCAACAACGAGGCTACTGCTATCTGGGGCGAACCGCACCATGGCCCCACAAAAACCTTCGCCTTGTCAAAGCTGTGCAACTTATGAAAAGCACTCACTGCAGCACGGGGATTACATCCCTCATCCTCATAGACATATTTGACTGCTGATAGCTTAGCGCTCTCAAGCCCCTGTCGGACTGTCTCTCCATACCGGGCGAAATCGCCGGTCATCGGAAGAATAACGCCGACCTTATTTTCGGCGTGCACGAGTGATGAGGTTGCTATAGCAAGGGCGCTCGCTACTACTGTGCTGCATGTCTTGAGTCTATTCATCGTCATGAGGGATAACATGGCAGCCACCGGTTTCGACCGACAGGTCGAAATCCGGGTGCGCTCCTTTGTTATCCTACTGTAAACTCAGACACTTTACTATTACCTTGACGCGTAGTAGCTTTAAAGCTACATTATAAACATGAATCAGACGATAGTCATTTACGAGCAAAGGCGTGGCAAAAGCGCCTTTCTCGATTGGCTAATGCATCTGAAGGATGTCAAAGCGAGAGCTGTCATACGGGCCCGGATCAATAGGCTTGAGCTGGGAAACTTCGGTGATTGCAAGAGCGTAGGAGCCGGGGTTCTTGAACTCAGAGTCTCGTTTGGTCCGGGGTATCGTGTCTACTTTGGTCGAGATGGAAATACGGTGGTGGTCCTTCTGTGTGGCGGCGACAAGGGCTCCCAGGCGAGGGACATTTTGAAAGCGAAACTATTTTGGAAGGAGTACAAAGATGCCAGTAAAAAGTTATAGGGTCGAGCTCCTCAAGCAGCTCAAGGATCCGAAAGAAGCCGCTGAATATCTCAACGCATGCATGAGCGATTCTGAGGAGGTGTTTCTTCTCGCGTTACGCGATGTCGTAGAAGCGAGCGGAGGGATGGCAAACCTTGCTCGGAAGACATCGCTTAATCGGGAGAATCTCTATCGAAGCCTGTCGAAGAAAGGAAATCCTAAGCTCTCAAGCTTGGCGTCTATCCTAGACGCTGTGGGGATAAAACTTTACTTCGCGCCGACGAAGAAACAAAGAAAGGCAGCCTAAGGATAAGGCGCCTACGCAGCTGGCGTATCCTGGCTGAAGGTGTTGAGCCACCTATCAGCTCGATATTCCCACACGGAACTTACGAACATTACTTCGCGCGGCTGCGCCGCGCTATTTTTGAGACGGATCCAACTAGCCTTGTAGGCAAGAAGCACCCTCTTCTCTCCAAGAACTACAATTCGAGGATCGATAAGCTCATAACTCAAGACGGTCGGACCGTCTTTGAGCTGACCAACGTGCTCGGCTTTATTCGCAAAACCTGTCGGGTACACTCCGAGGAAGTCGTCCGATAGCATGTGGCTATCACGCCTAGAGTCGCCAGTCCTCAGCGCCTCCCAGACTTCCGTCTCAAGTTTTAGAATTTGTTCGATCGATGTATCCAAAGGGCTCTCAGTGGGGAATGGGATAACTTTTTTCAGACCGCGGCGCCTCGATCTGTGATTTTCAACGCTGACCGCTTGCGCCCGCGGTCGTGAAATCTGGTTATCCGGTTTTTAATGTACCATTCAACATCTCGACAACCCGCGTCAACCACTCTCGAGCCCCATGGCCATCCGCCTCAGGAATATAATAAAGGCCATACTTATCTTGCATTGTTTGCTGCAGCTGAGCGTCAGTGAGATCGCTGGCAATCAACTGGCTGATACCGGCCGCCGTGCCCTGTTTGTCGGCGATATTGGTATCCTTGATATAGCGACGAACGACGGACCGCCAATCAGGATCGTCTTCAACCCAATCTTCGTGGAAATATCCCGCTATAAACTGAAATAGGGGCTCATCTTGAATGTCGCTCAAATTCAGCTCCTGGATAACGTTGCGCGGACCGGCGCGGCGATCCGCTCCTAGTTATGCACCTCACTTCCACGCGATCGTGTCCCGCGCAGGGTTATCCGCAACGCGACTTGAACCCGAAACGTCTCACGTTATTTAGATAATCTAATGTAGAGCTCCTGAAAGAGCTGTCCAATATCTTAAGAGCGCGGACCTTCTGCATCCATCCGTTAATGCAAGTAGTGAAACTTCGTGCGGTGCGTGAACTTTGGCAACATAAGTTACTTGCGTTAACAGCGATGTTTTCCGGAATCGCCGAAAACATTTCTTTTTGGCAACCAACGTTCGCCGTTTCGCAGGACACTCCCGCGGCATACATGCATCTTTCCATCACCCCGGTCGGACATGTTTGTGCTGACGCGGCATTTACCGCAATCAAGGCGAATGCAAAACTGAAAACAATTCTCTTCATATTCAATGCCCCGAATTAATTATACGGATAACGTTTCAGTGAGCGGGCGCCTTAGCGATCCGCTCGAATATTTTGTTACCTCCCTAATCTAGCAGACTTAGGGGTGACTTATCGAACATAAACTGGAGCCTATCCTCAGGTCTTGAGAGAGGCAGTTCGATAATCTCATAGCCGAGCTTCATGTAGATACTTCTCAAGTTGTCGCCCATAATGGCGGAAGCCTCAAAAGTCATCGTTCGCTCTTCGTCGGTCGCATAGATGTCTTGCCAATTTGGTGCAAAAAACACCTTTGGGTTGCTCTTGTATAACTTGGCAGCGGCCCAGCCATGATAAAAGGGGAGGTTGTATAGCAAAGAATCTACTTGTGTCGTAGATACACGAACCCCATTGAGCTTACAGCCCATTTTTTGCGCGAAAAGAAACTCACAAGTTTCACCAGTATAATCCTTAGGACCAACTAAAGAAGCATAGCGTGTTCAGCTGTGTTACGATCGACATTGAGGACCGTGAAAAAATAGCGTCGAGTACTCGCTCGAAGGAGAGACGACAAGCTCCGGGGC
>JALRCK010000131.1:2003-6446 GCA_023262305.1 Deltaproteobacteria bacterium | reverse complement strand
GATGTCGTTTGCGACCCGGTTGTTCACACCGCGAAACCATCTGGCAGGAGTTATGTTGTGGTACACCAAGACACGGTGACCGCGATTCCAGTGTGCGTAGAGGTCGTTGAGCGGCGAACCGATGGAGTAATGGAGTACCAGATCCGCCTCAGCACACTCGCCGATCGTTTGAAACTTCCTCGATCTTCCTTTAAGGCGATTGTGCTCATGAAGAGCGTATATCTCGCTCTCGACCCCCAACTCCCGCAGGGCAGACTGAAGTGCAAGGACCTCCGTGGAGATAGCGTCGCCGTAGCTTAAGGTGTGCACCAGTTGGTGGATAGGTCGTCTCGATGTCATAGCGCCTCCGCAAATCGCTCATGGTAGTGTCGATGGACTCGCACGCCGAAGAACGCCACGACAACACACACGCACCCAACATAGAGTAAGGGACCAGCCTGGGGCACTACCCCCTCAACAAGGAGCTCTTGATAAAATTGAGTAAGCGCCGCAAAGGGGTTGTAGGTTATCAGGAATCTCAACTTTTCGGGCACTGCCGATACCGGATAGACCACCGGACACAGGAAGAAAAGGAGCGTGAGAAGGTTACCCACGAGGTGCTGAACGTCGCGATAGAAAACATTCCAAGCGCTGAGAGCCAGCACTATCCCCAGGAGGAAGACCGCTTGCATCACCACAACGATGGGGAGGAACAGCCAGGTCCACGAAACGGGAACGCCACCACAGATCGCAAAAATGGCGAGCACCGGAAGCGCAAGGAGAAAGTGCACCATGGCTGCAGTCACGCTTACTACCGGGAGCACTTGTGGCGGAAAGAGCGACTTCGTGATCAGATGACCACTGTTAACCAGCGAGGCAGTCCCCTCCATGAGCGCACTGCTCGTCCAAATCCATGGCAGCAACCCGGCAAAAACCATCAATGCGTAGTGTGGTCCGCCGTCAAACCGCATGTAGTACGAGAACACGAGAGTGTACACCGCCATGAGACAGAGCGGATTAAGAAGTGACCACAAGAATCCGAAAAAGGACCCCCTGTATCTGGTGGCGATGTGCCGCTTCACCAGCGCCCCAACGAGGGTGCGAAACTGCCACATCTGCTTACAGCTTGTCAGCATGCGCACCTCACCCCATCAACCACCCAGGCGCGATTTAACGATGACACGCCTACCTCTTTCCGCTCGGAACGAATCGAAAAATGAATCGCGTCCTTGTGATAATCATAGGGATAGCCATCGGCACGATGGACTGCGACATCGAATGTGTAGGTCCCCTCAACCAAGCCGATCCGAGGCAACTCGAACTCCACCATCCCGACGCCGGCGATCGCTGGAAGCTTCACCCTATCAATCTCTGTATTTGTCCCGAAGACGCTGAGACCATCCGCTCGAGTAATCCCTACGCCAAAAACCACATCATGAAAGGAGCTATTAACCTTGTATGCCAGTCGAATTCGTGCGCCATCCTCCGGGTGGAGGACACGCTTCTCTATGCCGTTCCAGTCAAGGAGAGAGACGCTTGTAATCTCGACCTCTCGACTACCCCAGCGCTTTGCCTGTGGTTGCACCCCACCGTGAGGAGCGGAAGAACCAGCTTCAGCCCCATCCTGAGTGAGGAGGCTTCCCTCTTCTTGCACCTCGATGAAGCTTCGGTACGCATCGATAACCCTGCGTGGGTTACCTCTATCTTTGACGACACCTTGATGAAGCCAGATAGCTTCATCGCACCATCGCTCCACGGCGTCGAGGTCGTGCGTTACCAAGATCAGGGTCTTTCCGGCACGCCGCAGCTCTGCGATGCGGTCCTTGCACTTTGCAACAAAGCCCGCGTCGCCGACGGCGAGCACCTCATCAACAAGAAGGATATCGGGGTCAGTATGAATAGCGATGCTGAACCCTAGTCGCATAAACATGCCGGACGAATAGGTGCGCACCGGGTCATCAATGACCTGTTCGAGTTCAGCAAATTTTACGATATCATCGAAGCGGTCACTAATCTCTTCTCGCGAGAGCCCGTGCATGATTCCTGCCAAGATCAGGTTTTCCCGACCTGTAAAATCCGGGTGAAACCCCGCTCCGAGCTCAATGAGTGCCGCGATCCGTCCCTTCACGTTGACCGATCCGCTGGTAGGCTTATAGATTCCCGTGATCAGCTTCAAGAAGGTGGACTTCCCAGAACCGTTACGTCCGATCAGTCCGACAGAGGCGCCCCGCGGTATCCGAATAGTGAGATCGTTAATACCAACGGTAACCGACTCGGCGGCGCACGCCTCACTCTTGCGAGTGCCTCGCAACCGAGCCAGAAGGCTCTGTTTAAAGGTCGTATATCCGTTAAGCGAGTGCGTCCGGCGTTTGAACACCTTCGAGAGACCTACAATGTCCACCACGTAACCGACGCCCTGTGACGGGTCGACCGTTGACCGTTCAATCGCTGCATTGCCGGGACTCATTACTACTCGTTCCTTCCAATGGTGTAGACGGAGGGCAAATTTCGGTAGCGCTCGTTGTCGTCCATCCCGTAACCAACAAACCACTCCGGACCACTATATTCGAGACCCACCCAGCACGGCACAAAGGTGGGGTGGGGAAGTAAGCGACGAATCATCACAACCGTGCGAACTTCACGCGCTCCGCGCTCAAGCAAGGACCGTTCAAGCTGCTCCAGGGTACGACCCGAATCGCACACATCGTCGACAACGAGCACCACCCTACCCTTGATTTGTACTGGATCTGCAAACTGCTCGACCGTAACCTCCTTAGCAGCGGTGTTCGTGCCGGCGTCGTAGGCCGAGGTGCGAACCGGTGCTATTTCTATCGAGGATGTTATGTGCCGAGATAGGTCAGCGAAGAAGTAGATACCTCCACGTAAGACGGGGATGGCAACCACATCCGTGCGCGAGTCAGCCCAAACACTTTTACACCAGTGATCGACCTCAGCCCCTAGCTCCTTGACTCGACTAAGGATCCGCTCCTCCGAGAACTGGAGCCGAAAGTTAGCTGGAATATGACCCCGAGACCCGCTATCGTTTGAATAGGACACAACAACACTCCCTTGAGATAGGTTCCATGAGAGAAGCAATGAGAGAGCGGCACTATACTTGTTTTTTGAGGCAACGTGCAATCATGCAGATACGCATACTCTCAGTGGTGATAGCGTTCCTAACCGCCTGCAATGATTCTACTAACACATCCCCCCCTCCCACAACCGCGACTCCATCGGTAACCCAAACTGATGACCTCTCCCTTTCCAAGCTGCTCGGGCAGATCTCCGAGCGGGTTCAGGGTGCTTCCGGCGGCGTGCAGCAGGCGCTCGGTCCTCACGGGGAGGTGATCCAGGACCTCACCAAAGACGAGATGGAGAAGCTTTTTCGTTGGGAGTATCGGGTTGTTGATGTTGAGGGGCTCGATACGGCGCCCGATTTTGAAAAGCGCCTTACGGACCTCGGTGCTGAGGGGTGGGAGTGTTTTAACCTCACTCAAACAGCTATCGGCACGCGAATCACATGTAAACGTCGCCCCCGCGGAGCACTTGCCTATCTAAAGCTGATCCCTGGACTGTAGGCCCCTGTGATGTCGCGATACCTCAGTACTACCCTCTGCATATGTGTCGCGCTCCTCTCTGCATGCGGAGCGGGTCGTGCGCCTGTAGCCCCAGGAGAGATCCCTCGCGGCTCCTACACAACAGTGCAGGACGAGGAGTACGGGCAACAGGTGCTTGCAACACTGATGCGAAACTACCCTCTCTCGCACGACGACACGTCGATCAACCGAGTTCGCGACATAGTTGATCGGCTTGCTGATGCTGCTGGCGCTAACGACGCTCCCTGGAATGTCTACGTTCTACGTGGGCCCGACGTCGTAAACGCCGCTGCCACCCGTGGACACTTCGTATTCGTATGGACTGGGATGCTCGACCTCGTACAGAACGATGGGGAGCTAGCTGCTGTCCTGGCGCATGAGATGGGACATGTGCTTGCAGATCACACGCAACCGACCCCGTCCGAAGAGGCAGGTCAGATCATGGCTTCAATCGGTGGGAACGTTGCAAATCAAGTCGTCTCAGTTCAGGGTCCATACGGGGCACTCGCTGGCCTCGCTGGAATAGTTGCGCAAGAGGCGATCGAGGCATTGGTGGTTAATCCCGAGTCGCAACGCAAAGAGTTTGAGGCCGACCAGATCGGTCTCTTTCTCATGGCCGATGCGTCGTATGACCCACGCGATGCCCTCGCTCTGTGGTCGGTGATGAGTGAGCGAGGGGGAGATCTGGGACCGCTTACCTTCCTTTCATCGCATCCAGCGAGCGACGAGCGCCTGGCTGAGCTTGAGAAACTTCTTCCACAAGCCATGGACCGTTACCATGTTGCCAAGAGCTTCAAGCCGCGAGCACAAGGACCTCGAGCCCCTCAGTTCGAGCCTGACACCTTCGCCGTGGCAAAAGAGCCGCAGG
>JALRCK010000131.1:0-1993 GCA_023262305.1 Deltaproteobacteria bacterium | reverse complement strand
CAGGTGCGGCGAGAGCCACGCTGGCTTGCTCTTGAGGATGGTACTACAATATTCGCATCGCCGAACACACGCTCTCGTCCGCTGCGCCGCTTGAGGCGGGATGAGCCCGTATCCATACGGAATCGTGCAGGAGCTTGGTTTGAGGTTTCCGAGCCCGTGAAGGGGTACGTGCTCGGGGTTGAGATATATCCTGAGCGCAATTGAATCGGTCTACAGTCTAAGGCACACTAGAGCACTATGTTTGACTTTCTTCATGACAAGATAGACGGAGCCCTCAAAAAGATTCGCGGTCGTGGCGTCCTGCACGCCTCCGACGTAGAGGCGGTTATGAAAGAGGTTCGCACGGCGCTCCTTGAGGCCGACGTGAACTTCAAGGTTGCAAAAGAGTTCTGCTCTCGCGTCACGGAACAGGCCATCGGAGAGTCAGTGCTCAAGAGCTTGACCCCTGACCAACAGGTAATCAAGCTCGTCCATGAGGAGCTCAAGCGTACGATGGGAACTGAGTTCGCCGATCTCAACCTGCGCTCCTCTCCTCCCGTTGTCATTATGCTTGCTGGACTCCAAGGATCCGGAAAGACCACTACCGCATCCAAGCTTGCGCGTCTTCTGCGTGACACCTACAAACGCTCGCCCCTGCTTGTGCCAGCTGACATCTATCGACCGGCCGCTATCGATCAGTTGAAGACCCTTGGTAAGAATCTCAATATCCCAGTATTTGACACCCAGCCGGGAGACAAGCCTGTCGACATCGCAATTCGTGCGCGAGATTTCGCATCAAAGAATGTCTGTGATGTGATGATTATTGACACCGCGGGGCGACTTCAGATCGACACGGAGCTGATGGACGAACTCAAGCAAGTCGCCGCAGCCGTGCTACCCACAGAGACCCTCCTCGTTGCTGATGCCATGACCGGTCAGGAGGCCGTCAACGTGGCTCAAAGCTTCGATCAGACGATCCCTCTCACGGGCTTAATCCTCACCAAGCTCGATGGTGACGCGCGCGGCGGAGCAGCTCTCTCGATGCGAGCCGTAACCGGAAAGCCGATTAAGTTCATCGGAACCGGGGAGAAATCGGATGCGTTGGAACCTTTCCACCCAGAGCGCATGGCTTCACGAATCCTAGGTATGGGAGATGTCCTCACCCTGATTGAGAAGGCTGTTGAGCAGGTTTCACTTGAGGATAGCGCTGCCCTTGAAAAGAAGCTCAAAAAGGACCAATTCACATTTGAGGAGTTCCTCGACCAACTTAAGATGATCAAACGCATGGGAAGTGTTTCCTCCCTGATGGGAATGATTCCAGGGCTCAACAAGATTGCTAAGCAAGTTGACCCGGAAAAGCAGGAATCGGAGTTGAGAAAGATTGAAGCGATCATCCTCTCTATGACCCCTCAAGAGCGACGCAACCATGAGATCCTTGACGGAAGTCGCCGTCGCCGAATCGCACTCGGCTCTGGCACAAAAGTAGAGGACGTCAATAAGCTCGTGAAGCAGTTTGTTGAGATGCGAAAGATGATGAAGCAGTTGATGAAGATGGGTGCTGGTGGGCTTGGGAACCTCCTGGGCGGGGCGGGCGGCCTCGGTGGTCTTGGCGGAATGGGCAACCTCAGCGGTCTTTTCGGCAAGCGGTAGCTCCTGCTACACGTCAGGGATTTTCATAAACACGGGTCTTTTCAGCGCCTTACATAGCTCAAAACCCACAGCGGAATGAATCGGCTCGGTCCCTTTACCAAACGTGCTGTTTTGGGTTAACATCCCCACCTAATTTTTTGGAACCGCATTAAGGAGTTACTGTGGCAGTTGTTCTTCGTCTCGCTCGACTTGGGAAACATAAATCCCCTGTGTACCGTATCGTTGCCGCCGATAAGCAGGCAAAGAGGGATGGTCGTTTTCTTGAGGTTCTCGGAACCTACAACACACTGAACAACCCATCGCGAATCACTCTCAAAGAGGATCTCGTTAAAAAGTGGATGGAAGCGGGTGCTACTCCGTCCTT
>JALRCK010000130.1 GCA_023262305.1 Deltaproteobacteria bacterium | reverse complement strand
CCAATACCGAAACTATCCCCGACCCGAACCCACCTGACGGAGCTCAGGATAGACGCACACCTGGATGGGGTGCATGGGCCGCCGACCTAACCACCTCCACAGAGGCATCCGAGACCCTCCGTAATGACATGGAGCGATTCGGCGATACCGCGTGGTATAAGCAGATACTCCTTACACCGAGCTCCCTCTCCGAATACATCTCGGCACTGAATAGTGGAGACACTACTCTGCATCAGGCGATTTTGGCGCGGAATGGAACGGAACTCTCTCAGGAGGCACACGTTGAGAAAAAACGATCGACCCTCTCCGATTTCAAGAAGGTTGTCTTCATCGGAGGGCTGCAAGACCAATCTCGGGAGGCCAAAATTCGAGAGCTTCTGCCGGACTCTTGCGACGCGAGCTTCTACTACGCAGACGCCAGCGCGAGCAGTTTTAGAAATATGACCGCCCTAAGTCTCGCCGGCGAGGGCCAAGCCCTGGCCGTGTATCTGCCGAATTTCACCAGCCACAGCATGTACTACAAAGCATGCGACCTTGCAGAGAGCACTGGCGCAAAACTAATCGTCCTTCCGAAAGGAGCCCAAAACCCGCGGGTGGTCGTGGAGCGGATACATGAGCTGCTAGCATGAACCTAGAACAAACATGGAGGACATGCGTGCCCCATGGTTGTTGGATTGTCCATATCAGGCACGGGCGCGTTATACTCCCGAGGCCTTTGCCGCCCGAGCCGAGGCATGCACCTTTTCACCCGACTTCTTTCCCTCAAGCATGATGACGACTGCCGATACGATGAAGATGGTCGAGTACGAACCCAAAATAATTCCTGCACAGAGGTAGAGGCTCAAGTCCTTGATATCTCCATCAGCAAATACATACAACGCAAGCGCCGAAAAGAATGTCAGGAGGTGGGTGATAACCGTTCGAGAGAGGGTGAAGTTAAGAGCCTCGTTGACGATCTCGACCAGCGAAGCCCCCTTCCTCTTGTTGCGTTGCTCACGCACTCGGTCAAAGACAACAACGGTATCGTTCACTGAGTAACCCACGATTGTAAGAGCACCCGCCAGCGTCGCCATCCCGATGATATGCCCGGAAAGGAGGTAAATACCCGTAGCGATGGTCACGTCGTGAATGAGCGCCACGATAGTCCCAATCCCTACTGCAAACTCAAATCGGAAGGCGATGTACAGGAGCATTCCAAGGATTCCAAGACCGACCGCCCAAAGAGCGCTTGTTCGAAGCTCCTTTCCGATGGTTGGCCCTACGTAATCTGTCTTTTGGATAATAGCGGCATCTCCGAAGGCCGCTTTCAGAGCACCTTCCACCTTAGCTCGAACAGACTCAGCATCGCCCGTCTCTCCAAGCCGAATAGAGTACTCGTTCTTCGCCCCTTGAAAAGCCTGCACCCGAGCGCCCTCGAGCTGCTGCGCAGCCAGCCCCTCGCGAACCTTCTCGCTGTTGAAATCACCGGTGAAGGACACAAGGAATTCATGCCCACCGAGGAAATCGGTGCCGTACTTACTGTCTCCTTGGCTTACAAAGAGGTAGACGGAGGCTGCAAAAGCGACGAGGGAGATGAGCATGCACACGAAGCGCTTGCCCATGAAATCGATCTTGGCATTTGTTGAGATAAGCTCTTTCATAAACGGACCACCATTTATTAAATCGATAAAGCGTCTTTTTTACCCTTCAGCGGGAAATAGTCGAAGAAGAGTCGCGCAACGAATACAGCACAGAACACCGTAGTAACCACGCCGATAGAGAGCGTTACCGCAAAGCCTCGGATCGCCCCTGTCCCGAAGTAGTACAGGAGCACGCCTGCAAGGAAAGTCGTAACGTTAGCATCGAAGATGGCTCCAAAAGCTTTTTCAAAGCCGGTAATAACAGCTACATCGCGACCAGAGCCATTCCTCAACTCATCACGAATACGCTCGAATATGATTACGTTTGAGTCGACCGCCATACCGATCGAGAGAGCCAGTCCAGCGATACCGGGCAAGGTCAGCGTTGCACCGAAGAACGATAGGCAGGCCATCATAAACAGAGCGTTGAGCAGAAGAGTTACAACAGCGACTACACCTGACTTGGCGTAATACACGATCATAAAGAACGCGATGGCGCCGAACCCGATGCCCATGGCTATGAGACCCTTCTTCACTGACTCAAGCCCCAGGGTTGGGCCCACTGTTCGCTCCTCAAGGACAACCAGAGGAGCTGGAAGAGCTCCCGCTTTCAAGACCACTTTTATCTGACGAGCCTCATCCATGGTGAAGCCTCCAGTAATGCTTGCACTACCGTTCGGGATAGCCTCATTGATGACGGGAGCCGTGTAGACAACTCCATCAAGAATAATCGCCAACTGACGCCCGACGTTCTCTCCCGTGATCCGCGCAAAGGTCTGCTGCCCTAGAGGCGAGAGTTTGAGAGAGACCTCAACCTGTCCCTTCTGGTCAAAATCAACTCGTGCATCCGCGACCGCATCTCCAGTCATCAAGGTTTGATCCTCGACGACAACCGGCTGACCGGACTTATCCTTTAAGGTGATCGTCCCTACCCCTTGGGGGGTCTTTGCGTTTGGAAGAAGTCGAAACTCTAACTTGGCAACAGAGCCAACAACTTTTTTTACGGCATTAATATCCGAGACGCCCGGCATCTGCAGGATGATGCGGTCCTCTCCGGACGTTTGGATCAGCGGCTCGCTGACACCAAATTGGTCCACTCGATTTCGGAGGGTTTCTACAGCCTGCTCAATGGCAGCTACCTCTATCTTCTTGGCAGCGAGCGGGCTGAATTGGTACTTCAGGCGAGGCCGGCTCCCGTCCATCTCGGTTGAGACAAGGGTAATTTCAGGCGCCTTATCCTGAATGACCGCCTTAGCCGCCTCCAGCGATGCATCGCTCAACAACGTAATTTGGAGCGAGTTGTCTGCACCGATAGATGATTGAGCAACCGCAATCTTCTTGCTGCGAAGCTCAGAGCGAGCAGATTGGAGGAGCACCTGCAATCGGCTGGTAACTGCTTCACTAGCCTTGACTCCGTACACCAGGTGCACGCCGCCACTAATATCCAATCCTAAAGCGAGAGGCTTAGTGAACCACTCCTGAGTGAATTTATCTCGAAGAACGGTTGGAAGGAGCGACAGAACCGCCGCCACAACAACCGCAACGAAAATCAACGTTCTTTGTTGGATATCTCTCCCCATAGCAACTCTCGACTAAAATTAAGCGGCTTCGGCCTTAGAATCACCCTTCTCAAGACCAAGGATGTGAGACAGTGAGAACTTAACCTTTACGTTCGGCGCGATCTCCACCATGACAGCGTCCTTCTCTACACTCGCGACCCTACCGATGATGCCACCAGTGGTCACAACAGAGTCACCACGCTTGAGAGAATCGAGAAGCAGCTTGTGCTTCTTAACCTTTGACTCCTGCGGGCGAATAACCATGACCCAAAAAATGAGGTAGCAGATGGCAAGCATCGGCAACATACCCACGAGCGACTCCATAAAGCCCGGCTGCTCTGGTGCTGGCGGTTGTGTCAGAATCTGCCCCCCCTCCTGCGCGAAAACCTCGTTAACCCACACGACGCCGGCCACTAACGCAGCGATGGACAATGCTCTTTGAAACGATTTTGTACCCATAACTAAACACCTGTTACTAAACGAAGGTTTGATACCATGAATAAGGGGATGGCGCACTATGCCATGAACTCCTTCACCACCGAGGGTGGTGCTACAGGGATAGTGGCCTCCCGACCCGGTCCAACGCTGACGAAGCTCACCGGGCACTCAATCAGCTTGGAAAGGGTCTCTACAAACGCACGTACGTTCCGCGGAAGTGCATCCCAAGTACGGACCCCGCTTATGTCCTCACTCCATCCAGCCACCTCAAGGTAATCCGCCTCAAGCCCTTCATAGTCCTCCACGGAGGGTGGGAGGTCATCAACAACCTCGCCTCCCCGCATATAGGAGGTGCAGAGCTTCAGGGTCGGCAAGCCACTTAAGACATCAAGTTTTGTCAGGATAACCGAGTCGATCCCAGAGGTCCGAATAGCCCGCTTCATGGCCACAGCATCGAACCAACCGCAACGCCGCGGACGACCCGTGATCGTGCCAAACTCCCGCCCTCTCGTACGAACATCATCCCCGAGGTCCCCAACCATCTCGGTCGGAAAAGGTCCCTCCCCTACACGAGTGCAGTAGGCCTTCGCGATACCGAGCACCGAGTTGATCATCTTTGGACCGATCCCCACTCCCACCGTTGCGGAGCCCGCGATGGTCGAAGAGGAGGTCACATACGGATAGGTACCGTGCACCTGATCGAGCAAGACCCCCTGCGCGCCCTCAAAGATAACCCGTTCACCAGCGCGGAGTGCGTCGAATATCAAGCGACTCCCATTTCCCACAAATGGAGCGAGGATCGCAGCCTCCTGCTCAAGCCGTCCCCACACCTCATCGAAATCGACGTGGGCCTTACTCTCCAAGATCAGCTTGAGCATCTTATTCTTCTCGTCGACATGCGCCCTAACCCTCTCACGCATGCGTGCCGGATGGAGGAGGTCCGCGCAACGAATTCCGGACCGTTGACTACGGTCTTCATAGGCCGGTCCGATACCACGTCCCGTCGTGCCGATCTTGCTTGCGCCCCGCGCTAACTCGCGCGCTTTATCGACGAGGACGTGATAATCGAGCACGAGGTGCGCATCTCGATCGATCACGAGACGACCAGGCGATATGTTGGCACCAGCGGCCCGCACCCGATCGATCTCAGACAGAAGCACTGTGGGGTTGAGCACAACCCCTGCTCCCAATAAACACTTTACGTGCGGTCGAAGGATTCCACTCGGCAACAAGCTCAGCGCGGTCTTCACGCCATCGACTACTATCGTATGCCCTGCGTTGTTTCCCCCTTGAAAGCGCACGACCCAGTCGGCACGTTCAGTAAGAACGTCTACGATCTTACCTTTTCCTTCGTCGCCCCACTGAGCGCCCACAATCACAATACTCGACATACATTCTCCCTGGAGATCGTTGTCTCCACGTCACCGCCCTATACTATACCGAAGCGAAGGCAAGACCATCCTATTTTTGCCCTGGATAGCGCCCTACATTCAGAGCAACCTGCACCTCGCCCGATTCGGAAATCTTCAGTAATCCAAGCGTCTCTCGGTCTCCAGCGCTGGCATAGGCAAACACCGAATAACGAGGCAACGCCGCAACCTCTGGAATCTGTGCGACCCGCTTGAGTGTGAGTTGGTGCCCCGTACGAATAGCTGTGGCCATGTCATCAGGAATCTCTATTCGCATAATTTCGGGAACGAGCGCAGACCAATCGAGGAGATGCCCCCAAGAGACCTGCTCCAGGGAGATCGCACCGTCTACGGAGAGTGGTCCGGAGCGCTCTCGACGGATCGTCTCGACGGCGCCGCCACATCCAAGAGCCTCCCCGATATCACGCGCAAGAGACCGAACATACGTGCCGGGGGAGCACTCAACCACATACCTGAAAGAGTTCTCTGAAACCGGCGATATTTCAAACCGAGATACCGTCACCTCGCGAGGTCGCAACGTAAATTCCTGTCCCTCTCGAGTAAGCTTGTGAGCCCGCTTACCCTGAACCTTCACGGCACTGACCCGTGGTGGCACCTGCTGGATCGTTCCCAAACATCTTTTCGCCACCTCGACCACCTTATCGAAGGTCGGGATGCTGTCTGACTGTTCAAGAATATCACCGGCCATATCGTCCGTTGACGTAGTCACACCAAGCCTCATGACACCGGAGTACCGTTTGATCCCATCGGCAGCATAGGAGGCGACCCGGGTTGCTCCATTAACCAAGATAACGAGAAGACCTGTAGCGTCAGGATCAAGCGTGCCTGCGTGACCCACTCGCTCTGCGCCAAGCAATCGCTTCACACGACCTACGACGCCGGCTGAGGTAATACCGGCTGGCTTATCGATCAGAAGAATCCCACTATGCATGCGTCGCGGCCAAAGCC
Source organism: Deltaproteobacteria bacterium (assembly GCA_023262305.1). Taxonomy (GTDB): domain Bacteria; phylum Bdellovibrionota_C; class UBA2361; order UBA2361; family OMII01; genus OMII01. The sequence continues at coordinate 503 of JALRCK010000130.1, read as the reverse complement.
TCTCTTATCTTTTCCCGCAGCTCGCGTTGAAGGGTCTCAATGTCTCTGCGCCACCGAAATGCAGCCGCGGGCTTGTGTCCCCCACCGCCAAAGTGCTGAGCAACGCTTGAAACGTCTACTGCCCCCTGACGAGAACGCAGGCTTACACGCCACATATCCACATCTTGCTTGTAGAGTGCCGATACCTTCACACCCTCAATGTCGCGAGCGCGCTCAGCGAGAGAGTCCGCATCAAGGAGATCCGCGCCGAGGCGTTTGAGCATCTCTTGGGTTACAACAACCTCCGCAAACATACCTTGATCGTGAAGGGTCACACCCGACATCGCGTCAGCTTGCAATCGAACAGCGGCGAGTGAGTGGTTAGCAAAGAGCTCTTGCGTCAGGATGTCGGGGCGCGCCCCCCGGTCAACCAACTCCCCAGCGACACGAAATGTCGTGGCTGAGGTGCTCGGATACCTAAAGGAACCCGTGTCCCCAATGATACCGGCAAGGAGACACTTCGA
>JALRCK010000012.1:9075-16640 GCA_023262305.1 Deltaproteobacteria bacterium | reverse complement strand
GTTCAACGGTTGAGCCGGATACCATGGTTACAGGGTAACATTATTATTTGCCTCCATGAAGCCATTTTAGCAGCCTAATACCAATAGGTTGCAGCTTTATAGGGCAGTACAGTTACATTGTAACATCGTCATGCACGGCATCGTAGTCCATTCCTCTGATAACGTTAGTGAAGATTAAAACTTCTCTTTGTTAGGAGGAATTATGAATAGCTTACGAAGATTAACCGCCAGCATCATCTCAAGTTTTGAGGGCGTTGTCGGACAACTTGAAAACCACGAGGCGCTTGTGACGACCGCGATTCGCGAAGCTGAGCAGGCGGCAGGACGAGCCAAGGCGCAACTGGCTCGGGTCCAAAAGGATGGGATTTCGATGCGCAAGCGCGTCGAGGAGCTGCGAGAGCAGGCAGAGCTCTGGGAGGATCGAGCTAAGAGGATCGCTGCACAGGATGAGTCAAAAGCCTTAGAGTGTGTGCGGCGGCGGCAACAGTACCTCGCACAAGCATCCAAGATAGAGGAGCAGGCCGCCGACCATGTGAAGCTTGAGCGTCAGCTCGGAGCCGATCTTACGATGGTTCAAGAGAAGCTCGGCGGACTTCGACAGCAACGAAATATTATGCGTACCCGAGAGTCTCGAGCTGAGGCTCTCCGCGTGGTTCACAGCATCGACTCATCAACGATTGGTGAGATCGACGATATCTTTGATCGATGGGAGGCGCGTATCACAGCATGCGAGCAGCACGTTGATACGAGTCTTCCAAACTCAACTGATGACCTGAGCGTTGAATTCACCTCGAAGGAGGAGGAGGGAGAGCTCAAAGCGATCCTCAGCGCGCTCGTCGATGTGAGCAAGTAAAGATAAACAAGTGACTATGTTACCCGGAGGCAGTATGAGCATTGAGAACGTTCAGGTGATTCAAGAAGTTGATGAGGCGCTTGCAGCGGAGCGGGCGTCGGTTGAGAAGCGCTCAGAGGAGCGCCTCACCGCGGCGACCAAGGAGAGGGATAAGATCTCTCGAATTGGAACGTTGCTGCGCTATATCGGAGTTGGTGTCCTGATGGCCGCGATGGCGACCTTTATGTTCCAACGGTGGGATACCATGACGCAGGTGTCTCGATACTTCTCTTTCCTAGCTTTTACAGCGGGTGTGTGTATCTCAGGTCTCCTGTGTGGCTTAAAGATCGGAGAGAATAAGGGAGCTCGAACCCTCCTCGGGGCCGTTGTTACCCTTATTCCGATCCACTGTGCGCAGATCGGAGCGTTCATCTACTCACGTGTGGCGAATGGTGTGTACGAGAGTAGCTATCCGAGCTACTTCTACTTCGTAGCGCCCACGCGGACTGACGCCCTGATTGTGGCTCTTGGCGGACTGCTAGCTCTCTTGCCGATGGCGTACATGTCCTACTCGGTGTTGGCTCGAAAGCACGCTAAGCGCCTGCTCCTCATTGGATGTGGGGTGAGTGCAACTCTTCTTGTTCCAACGCGAGATCCGCTCTTTGTGGCGGGTCTGGTTGCTGTGGCCGGAGCCTTGGCGTACATCGGTGAGCGCTCGTTCGGGTCGATCGTAGAGCTCAAGACTCGAGAGGCGTTTGTCGCTCGCTTGGTTCCCTTTATCGCCCTGGCGATGTTGATTGGACGACAGAGCTCGCTCTATCGCCCTACAACGATTCTTCAAGGTGTTGAGATGGCCCTTCTCTCCGCGCTCTTGTTCGGAATACTCCCACAATTTTTCAAGGATAAGGCTCTTGTATGGGCGAGTGAGAACGTTGCGTTGCTGACTACCGCTGTGGCTGCGCTCCTCTTCGGTGACGCTGTCGTGAGTGGCTTCTCCCTAACGGGATCGGTTTTGGCGCCCCTCATCGTAGGTCTTCCGTTGACGGTAGTGTATGCTCGCATGGCCCACAAGGCTCGCGAAGCAGGCGCTGTATTCAGGGCATTTTCAGCGGTAGCCCTCTTCCTCACGGGAGTGGCGGAGCTGGTAAACGGCGCCCACGTTGAGGCTGGTCTGATCTCGCTGGTAATAGGCATCCTTGGTGTAACGTATGCCTGCATCAATGAGAACAAGGGAACGCTGTTCGCGGGAGTCTCGTTGGCTGTCATCTCGCTTGTGAGGGTATGCTTCATCGCAATCACATCGATCTCCGTAAGCCCATGGATCCTTCTGGGAGTGATCGGAGTTGGAACGATACTTGGAGCTTCCTACCTGGAGAGGAACTTCACAAAGATCCGAGACAGCTTCTCAACTGTGAGGAGACAGGTGGCTGAGTGGAACTAAGAGCCGTTAGGCTCGGTATTCCCACACAATGCGGAGCCCGGGGAGACCCGGGCTCCTTTTTTATCGTTCGGGGATAAATTTATGGGGGTAGCGGTTCATGTGGGTGATAAGGTTGTTGATGAAATCATTCAGCTCGGGTGAGCCCCTGTGTTTCCAATTGATGTGCTGCCGTCCTTCTAAGAAGGTGGTGTCGGCTGAGAGATCGGTCTCTACGCCATCAGGGCGCTTGAACCACAACGTGACATCGAGCCAGCGCTCAAGCTCAAAATTTTGTTCCCGAATCGCTCGTGTGACGAGCACCCACCAATCATCGAGCATCGGATGGTGCGAGAGGGTTCCGAGACTTTTGTAGAGATCGTGGGGAATGCTGGGGTTCCCGTTATAGTTCTCGAAGATTGGCGAACGTACTCCGTTTTTGACGCGCTCATTTCGAACCGCAAGGATAAAGTTCGTGCCTGAGTAGGGAAGGAAGTGCTGCTCCCAACCTTGCGTAGTCATTTCGATGTCGTCGTTAAACACCATGAGAAACTCGGCCTCTGAGATTTTGGCGAGGCTATCGTAGTGTTCGTGAAGGGAACCGTATCCGTTCTTTCGGGGGGATACCACGATTTTTACGGGCAGGGTGGATGTATAGCTGTTGAGAAATCTTAGGGTCTCTACATCGTCGTCATCGGCCTTGACTAAGAGCTCTACGAGAGAAGGATCTGAGGTCATTTGGTTGAGACTGTCGAGGCACTCCTTGAGGAGAGAGACTCGGTTTCTCGTGGGTATCATAACCCCTAATAGTCGTTTGTAGCTCATGGTCCTTTGCTGGGGAGTCTCTCATAGGATCAGGTCCTTGGGCGAGATAGAATGCAAGTGCCCGAGTGTGCATGAAGCTAGTAGCTGCTTGAGGTCGCGGTCGTCCGTGTCAGGAGCGCGACTGGGTAAGGGAGTGAACGTTTGTGGGTGATTTTAGTCACATCTAATCAGGGGTTCAGTAGTCTCAGGCACTTAGTCAAATTCCCCAAAAAAGCTAAAGCTGCGAAGTTGCAGAGGTGCGTGATACTCTCTCCCTTGACAGGAAGATCATACCACTGCGGACCCATGCCACGCCTTTCGTCATTTTTTACTCTCTTTGTGAGCATAGTAAGTGCGATCACTCCCTTCTTGGCGAGTGCGCAAGGCGGTGCTCAAACGCGACAGCTTGGAACCAATCTCGATGCCGTTACCGATTATTCTCCGCAGCTTGCGTTCACCGATCTTTTCCTGATCTCGCGTGACTGGTTTACCCAGTGTCAGCAAGGGGTCGACCCAGGGTGTACCTCGGCCCATGCTTGGGACACTGGAGAGTCCGCTCAGCTTGATCTGGATGCCCAAGGTTGGGTGAGGTCCTTGCCAGCTCCAAACGCAGCTCCTTTGTACACCTCTGTTGCAACGTACTGGGATCTTCCACCGGAATTTCCCTCCGGGCAGTATGTTGTGCTCTACCAAGGTCGTGGAACTATTGAGTACGGTCTCGGCGCAACGAAGATCCCCGAACTTTCAACTCTCGGAAGGGATGTTGTTTCTGTGGATGTTTCAAAGGGGGGGATCCTCTTGCGGATCTCCGAAACTGACACCTTGGGTGATGGAGATTATGTTCGTTCTATCCGATTTGTGGCGCAGGGAGATGAGGGACGATTAGTTACCAACCGCTTCTCATCGTCTTTTCTCGATAGGCTGCGACCCTACCAGGCCCTCCGTTTTATGGATTGGATGCGAACGAATGGATCGACCGTAACAACGTGGAGCTCTCGACCTCAGCCCACATATGCGCGTTTCTCCACAGAGAAGGGAGTGCCTGCTGAGATCATGGTCGAGCTCGCCAACGTCTCTGAGAAGTCGCCATGGTTTACTATGCCTCACCAGGCTACGGACGACTTCGTCCTTAATTTTGCGACGGTTGTGCGCGACAACCTCCTGCCGTCCCTGACCGTGTATGTAGAGTACTCGAATGAGGTGTGGAACTCAGCGTTCTCACAGGCGGGATGGGTGGAGTCTCGTGGTATAGCAGAATGGTCAGGTTCATTAGAGAGTAGCTTTACGAAGCGCATCAATTGGTATGGTAAGCGAAGCGCTGAGGTGTGTGATATCTGGAGATCTGTTTTCGGCGCCTCACCGGAGCGAGTTGTTTGTGTGATGGCGTCGCAAGCCGCCAACAGCTGGACGGCAAGTGAGGCTCTTTCCTGCCCCCTGTGGAGTGAGGCGCCGTGCGCCAGTCACGGGATTAAGGCGCTCGCCATCGCCCCCTATATGGGCGATTACATGGGGCAGGATGAGAATGCTCACGTGGTGGCGGGTTGGGGATCGTCTACCTCGGGTCTTAGCAAGCTCTTCTCAGAGCTATCCTCGGGAGGCGGGCTTCCGAACGGTCCTAGTGGTGGAGCCCTCGTGCAGAGCTTTAGTTGGATTGAGGCAAACAAAGAGGTGGCGAATTCTTTCGGCTTATCCCTTGTGTCGTACGAAGGGGGGCAGCATCTCGTTGGAGTTGGGAATGCCTCGAACAATTCGACCATTACAAATCTCTTCACAAGCGCCAATCGTGATGAGCGCATGGGGACCCTCTACACATCATACCTTGAGGGGTGGGATGCGCGGGGAGGTGGGCTCTTCATGCATTTCACGGACATCGGTAGTTATTCAAAGTATGGTTCATGGGGAGCCTTAGAGGTCATCGGTCAGGTGGCCTCCCCTAAATACAACGCGCTATGGCGCTACGCTCTTAACACGGAGCCTCCATCGTCGCCGACACCTCGACCATTTCCCGAGAGATCCCGGACCCTAAAAGTCTCTAAGCAGGGAAGGGGAGAGGTTCGAAGCGCGCCATCCGGTATTCGGTGTGGCTCTCGATGCAGCGCTAGATTCTCCTCGGCGAAAAAAGTGACCCTCACTGCCTTCCCATCTCCGGGGTACCGTTTCGTGGGATGGAAGGGGGGCTGTTCCCACTCCCGCCGGAGCTGCTCCGTTTCTATGCCAACCTCCGGGGTTGTTACGGGAGTCTTTGTCCGGTCAAAAGCCAAAGAAAGTAAAACTCGGTGACGCTGCTCAGGGGGCATGGTACCCTTAAGGTGAATTAACGTGTTATGACCTGTATCCCCGCACAACCGAATAAAGCATCCCCCACCTGGGGAGAGGCTTATGGACTGTTAAGTTTTCAGGTGACTGGAGTTCTGTTCGCGTCACTGCTGAGTTATGTGACCAGTGTGCACGTTGGAATCGCGACTAACGTCGCCATGACAGTGCTTTTCTCTGCTCTCTATGTTCAGTTTGTAGAGGCTCGAGTGCCGGGCGCACTGCTGAAGGGGCGGTATCGCCTATTGATCGCCCTTCGAGCAACTATACTCCTTTCCTTATTGGGTGTGGGCGTCTCGCTTTTCTACGATGGGTTGCGTGCGATAGAAGAAGAGAGAATCGGAATGATCCTCGGTCTTGTGCTTGTGGGAGTTATTGTTTCCCTCCTCAGTGTGCTGATTGGCTTAGAGATCGGTTGGAGATTCGCTCGCTGGAGACGGCTGCGAGTATCGACTGAAGAAAAAGTGTAGTGATTTGCAATTTGAAGCCAGGATTCAGAAAAAGTCATACTTCTCGAAGTTGTCTTTGACTCCCGGTGCTCCATCCCTTACCTTGGGGGAAATCTTACTCTAAGAGGAACGATTCCATGTGGAACCGATGCTTCAATAACCAGGATCTTGAGAGCTTCGGCAGAGCCTTTGCTGAGGTTGCGCAGCGATCCCATTGACCTCCGCCACTGAATTGCTGGCGGAATCTGACCGCTGGCAAGGTGTCCCGTAGAACATCCCCAGCCATAACTCAAAGAGCTGCTACCTTGGGGTACATGCCCCTGGTCGTAGTGTTTCTTTTAAGTGGTCGGACTTACTTCTCACTCGGACCACGGAGTGTGGTCCACAGGAGGGCTCTGTGTTCAAAAAATTAAGTAATAACCCGATCTGTCACCTCGTGTCAGTGATGTGGCGCCATGCCGAAGGCTCTCGAGCTAAGATTATCGGCTATACCGTTATGGCGATAGCCGCCGTGCTTATTTCCCTGGTCTTTCCCCTGGTCATGGCGAAGGTCATGAACGCAGTGGAGAAGGAGTCGGGGATGGCGCTGTTGTCTACCTCCGGGCAATACCTAGTGCTCGTGGTAGTAGTTGGAGTTTCGTTCTGGGCCTTTCACGGACCCAGTCGTGTGTTTGAGACGATCCTGGCCTACGAGATCAGACGAATCATGCAGGTTTCGCTCTTTCGAAAGGTTACTCTGATGCCGATGAGTTGGCACAAGACACACCACTCGGGTGAAACTATCGACCAGATCTCGAAAGCCTCTACGGCTCTCGGTGATTTCGCTGAGTGTGGATTCGAGGTGACGCACATCTTAGTTCGTTTCTTTGGAGCGATCGCGTTTCTAACATGGATCATGCCGTGGGCTGGCGTCGCTGTGATGGGTTTCGCCGTTGTGATCGGCTGGGTGATCGTCGTCTTCGACCGTTCCTTGGTCGCTCAGTATGCCATACAGAACAAGAAGCTCAACGAGGTTGCAGCGTCGGTTCAGGATTACCTGACCAACGTTGGCACCGTCATCAGCTTACGGCTTGAGGACAGGGTCACTCGGGAGATCGATGAGCGCGCCAAGAAGGTGGCGCCGATTTGGAGGAGCACCGCAATCTTGTGTGAGCTCAAGTGGTTCTCGACGAACTTCCTCATCGATGTGATGTACGGATCCGTGCTCTTTGGATTCCTACTTCTTGCTGTTCGGCGTGGCGGAGTCATCGAGATCGGCACTGTCTTCGCTCTGAGTAGCTATCTGCACTCAGTCTCGGAGACCTTCTTCAGGTTCACCGGCAAGTATGGAGACCTTTTAACCAAGAGCGCGCGGGTTCGAGGGGTGGATCACATCGAGCAGGACTTCGATGCGTTGGTGAAGGAGAGCTGTGGAGCTACGCTACCTGACACCTGGAGGAGGCTTGACATTTCGAACCTTACCTTTCATCACGATGAAGGTGAACAACACGATGTTCGCTCGGGCGTCACGGGCGTCAGCATGACCCTTGAGCGTGGTAAGAGTTACGCCCTCGTGGGTGAGAGTGGAAGTGGTAAGTCCACAGTGTTGAAGCTTCTTCGCGGGTTGCACCAGGCTCAGAGCTGCTCGGTGGTGTGTGACGGATCGGCTCAGCCGCATGGGCTGAGCCACGTTGCGCACCATGCAACGCTGATCCCTCAGGAGCCGGATATTTTCGCTGACACCATTCGCTTTAACGTAGCGATGGGAGTG
>JALRCK010000012.1:0-9065 GCA_023262305.1 Deltaproteobacteria bacterium | reverse complement strand
AAGGCTCGGTTCGCGCCAGTGCTGAAGCGGCTTCCGAAGGGGCTTGAGACCAATATCGCAGAGAAGGGCGTGAGCTTAAGTGGTGGAGAGAAGCAGAGGCTTGCGGTAGCGCGAGGGCTCTTCTTCGTCAAAGATAGCGGTTCGGATATCGTCCTTTTGGACGAGCCGACGAGCAGTGTCGACATCTACAACGAGCGTATCATCTATGAGGGATTGCTCGAGGAATTTCGACACCTGTGCGTCCTCTCCGCGATCCACAAGTTCAACCTTCTACATCTCTTTGATGAGGTGTTGGTGTTCGCTCATGGTGAGCTCGTTGAACGCGGCACCGTTGAGCAGCTCCTCGCCAAGCAGGGCGAGTTCGCCCGTTTGTGGCGGAACTTCTCTGAGGAAGAGAAGGCTGCCGGCTAGTATGATCGTCCCCTCTCAATGAAACTTCATTGAGAGGGGCGAGCATCCCTGCCCGGAATATTGAACTACCTCGAGGGCGCTTCTAGATTGCTATCCGCTGCATGTCATAGGCGAATGACACGTTGAGTCCCAACGGGGCAAGCTTTTTTTCAAGCTCTTGGTATCGTGTATGGCTCAAGGCTTCGGGCTCCTCCAGGTGAGAGAGGATTGACCGTTTTGCACCTAGTTGCTGGAGCAATGTGATGGTCATCTCAAAATTCATCTCTCCAATGTCCTCAAGAAGACCTTCCGGCAATCTTCGCTCACCGGTGAAGGGATCTCTTTCAAATAAACCGCTTTGGAGGATCGCGATATCTACGCCGCGGAACCTCTCAGGCGGCACCCAACGGTAAACCTCATCAGGAGCGATAATACCTCTTGTGCCATGAGTGGTCTCGATCAGGAACGCGTACATATTCGGTGCCGCTAAGTGGATAGGAGTGACCTGGCATTGTTTAAACTGTACAGTTTCGTCCTCTTTGAGTTCAATGATTTTTACGATTCCTCTCGTCTCCATGTATTTGAGGGAGTCCCATATCCCGAGCATTTTGCGAAAATCTTCGGCGACTCCGCGGGGTAGATAGATTGGGGTCACTCGGTTGTTAGCGAAGCCCCCGGTGAAATCGAAGTTCATCTCGAAAACTCGCCGACCCGCAACGTGATCGGGATGCCAATGAGAGTAAAAACACCCCTCAATCGCGGAGATCCTAGATCGAGTCAGTTGGATGCGGATCTCCTCAGGGGTGTCGATGAGGATGTTTGGTCCGTGAATGAAGTAGGAGGGGCCGCACCGTGAGAAGGGAGGTCCCTTTTCAAGGGCCTCACTGCAAACCGGGCATGGACACAACGCACGAGGAGTCGGTACTGCGCCAGCAGAACCTAGGATCTCAATCTCTATGGGTTTCATGATGGACTGCCTCCTCATTCTCAGTCGAATTACCCCCTCACCTTAGAGGTTTCCACTAGTGCCCTTACACAAAAAAGTTCATGCGGGGAGCTCGTATTTTGGGGTGTCTAAAGCGATTTGATGTCGCATGCAGAGCCCCGTTCAGCATAACTCCAGACAGAAACAGACAAGCGGGAGCCACTGTGGGGGCCCGCGGTTTTTTAAAGAGGTTAATAGGTATGAAGAGCACTCGTATCCTTCCGGTTGCCATTCTCGGCATTTCTCTCATCAGTACATTCTCGATTCTTGAAGCGGCGCACGCTCAATCAAACGAGGTGGTCGTTTCTCCGATTGGAGGCATCTATGATGTTCGTGCCCTAGAGCGAAAGATCGGAAAGTCGGCTGAAAAGATTTCGCTTCTCACGAAGCAATTGAAACAGACCAATAGCAGGGTCAACCAGATCGCCGCTGGTATGGCGACGAGTGTGGCTCCGCCGCCCGCTCCCGCTGTGCCAGGTCTTGCAGGACCCAAGGGCGATAAGGGAGATGTTGGTGCGCAAGGTCTTAAGGGAGATAAAGGTGACAAGGGAGATCGTGGTCTGACTGGGCTCCAGGGCTTGAAAGGTGACAAGGGAGACGCAGGTGCTCCGGGTCAGCAAGGATTGAAGGGAGACAGAGGAGATAAGGGCGATAGAGGCGACAAGGGAGAAAAAGGTGATCGCGGTGCTGACGGCACAAGCGTAGACACCACTACAGTTCAAAGGATAGTTGCTCAAGCTGTTGCAGGTCTCCAGCCAGGTTCAAGTGTTACGACTGAGCAGGTGAAGACGATCGTAGCGAACACCCTGTACGATGCTCGGGACCTTCCAGCCCTGAACGTAACGTACCAGCCAGCTCCAGCATTATTCTCGGATGGGGCGAACAAATACGCCGCCACCGCAGAGGTTCGTTTTGGTAGCAGTGGAGAGATCCAGCACCGAATCGTGGTGCGCAAGGGAGATGTTAAAGATCCGATGTCGCACCTTGGAAACTCCCCGATTCTCTTTGATAGTGGCATCAAAAACGATCTCGCATTCTCGGGTTCACGATTCGAGCAGAAGAAGGATAACCTTCATATCTGGGTATGGCTCGCCAAGGTTCCGAACAGCGACTTCCCGGTTCTTCGAGCGATGGTAGGAAATGCTCAGACCCTTGCGATCGCCAACTGCGCCCAGGGAGTTATTAACTCGCCATTCTCTCGGAACATATCTTATGAGGTTCCAACGCCTGGTCAGGGATGTTCTTTTGGAGCACGGGTGACGTACGGTGTTGCATCCTTTAGCGGATTGGGAATCACGCTGAACTCTGGTATCCGTTTAGCCGCAGACGACGCAACGATCATGAAGGTCTGTCAGCACAACGGATTCCAAGGTCCAGCTATCGTGACCGCTGCTGGATTTAGCTCCTGCAGCAACAACACGATCGTTAAGTGGGTCAATGGCAACTGGGATATCGTGAATGCCTGTGCCTACAACAATGGACTCTCTGCTCTCACATGCTTCAAGCTTGAGCGCTAGAGCGACCGTTAGGAAAGCCTGAAGAGAGGAGGGGAAACCCTCCTCTCTTTTTTTGGTCTTCGACGGATTTAGTGGGTAGGTATGGTCAGTGTGAGGTCCCCCATCGCTGGTTTTAGTCCCGAAAAGACGGTTTTCAGGTGCACGTACCCGATCAATCAGCACTGAGTCGGTCTGGATTGGTCGATATGTTCCCGAACCATCCGTTGCAAATACTAGATGCTCTTTCGCGTACGTTCATGAGCCCGTGCACGTTCACGTATAGATAGCATCAGAAGTATCCACTGAGTCCCTTACTCTACGCCGGCTATCCCTGTCTTTCGGTCCCCCATCGAGCCAATCCTACCTATTCAGGTCCCTCGTTGAGCGGGGTTTGCCGAGTGATCCAACCTGCATTAAGGTTGTCGGGTATCCCGAGCCGTGAGTATACGGTTCCTTTAGTGGTCTCAAGAGATGTCAGAGAAACGAGAAACTGTGCGCCTCGACAAATGGCTATGGGCAGCCCGATTCTTTAAGACGCGGTCGCTGGCTCACGAAGCAATTGAGGGTGGCAAGGTATATGTGGATAATCTTCGAGCGAAGCCGAGCCGAACAGTTGTCCTGGGCGATGAGATCATGATTACTACTCCGCGAGGTCGATACGATATCGTCGTTGAGGGGGTCTCGTCCCAGCGGGGCTCTGCGACGATCGCCGCTAAGCTCTATCGAGAAACTGAGGAGAGCAAGAGAAGACGAGAGGAGCTGTCCGAGATGCATCGGCTGGCTCGCAACGCGGCTCCTGCTGAGAGACCAAACTCGCAGGATCGAAAGAGATTGCGTCGTATCAAAGAGGAGTTTTAACCCTGTCGGAGAGGTTCCGGTCCTCTATGAGGGTCCGTTGAGTTTTCTATGCCATCGGATATCTGTGACGATTCGAAATGGACCAAACACTGGTCGGTAGTACACCTCTATCACGTCAATCCTGAAGGATTGCACTGAGAATCTTCGACAAAGGGGACCGTTGTTTCTCATCCAACGAGCGCCAAGTGTGGCAAGGTGTTTCCATTTCTCGTGGGTGACCGATTGAACTCCCGGGAATCGTCGCTGAAGGGCGTGATGCCTCGTTTTCACCTCAACCACAACAGCTTGACGACTATCAATCGCTATCAGATCGGCCTCAAGGTTTGAGGCGCGCCAGTTGCTTTTGAGGATAATCACTCCTTCATGTGAGAGAAGACGATGCGCTGCCCGTTCACCCCATCGACCGACAGAGAAATGAATAGCTAGCCGTTCGCGAGCGCTGGATACGAGGAGTCTGAGCCGTGCGGCGATACGATAACACCGGCGAATGTTTTTCGATGTACCCGACATGGTCCAAGTTCAATAATCGCTCTCTTGTGAGCAGGGGTTGGATACCCGGAGTGTTTCTCCAGTCCATACCCTGGATACTTCTTGCCGAGGGTCTCCATGAGGCGGTCTCGCCACACCTTTGCCAGTATCGAGGCAGCGGATATCTGCACGTGCAGCCTATCTCCGCCGATGACCGTTCGTTGAGGTCGAGAGCACTGGATCGGCTGATTTCCGTCCACGAGCACCAGATCGGCGGTCACCCTCTCTACAGCGAGTTTCATCGCGAGCTTGGTCGCTTGCAGAATGTTTAACTCCTCGATCCTGCGCGGTCCCACGGCTATGATCGCCCAGCTTGAGGCATTCTGGGTTATATAATCGAACAAACGGGACCTTTGTTTCGGGGTAAGCGCCTTTGAATCTTGTATCTCCGGGTGTGTGAAGCTCTCGTCAAACACGGCTGCTGCCGCGACCACCGGGCCGGCTAAGGGTCCTCGACCCGCTTCATCTACTCCGCAAATCAACATAGAGCGCTCTCTGAGGTGTTGGTTGGGTATACCCGAAAAGAGGGGGAGGGGTAAGGGATAACCTAACTCCCTGGTTATATTCTTTCACCGAGACAAGAGGGATGAGGGCTACGATAAACTGCTGTTGCGCCGAGAGCGTGTTAGGGCTAGGGTAAAATGACAGTCGCTTCGAGATGTTGAATCAGAGTCCTGGCTCCCACTTCGGTCTATGGATATATACCGGTTCTTTCATCCGCATCACAACCCTCGGCTCGTCAACACGGCGATGAGGTACACGGAGTTGAGTGAGCTTCTTCAGGCGGCGGTAGAGCTTCGAAAGGCGCTTGAGCGAGCTCAGCAGCGAACTTCGCGACAGCCTCGACCCCCTATCCTGCCGGAGCACTTCGCCGATATCATAAAAGCGCAGCGGTTCATTGAGGCATCATTGCAGACCCTGTGCGAGGTTCACCCCGGTGATACGACTGATGAGTTAGAAGGGATCGCCACAGAGCGTGCCTCCAGTTCAGGATGGGAGGCTTGGACGCGAAACGTCCAAGCTGGCATCGGAGGTAAGTAAGGATAATGTGCTAGAGGTAGTATGTCGCGTAGTAGAAAAAAGTTGTCCGCGAGAGGTTCTCGCCGTCCAGCCCCCCGTAACCCCAAACAAAGGAAAACACCAGAGACTCCCCGAGTTCCCGGAGCAGAGACTGCGCGCAAAGGTAGTCGTGGTGAGCGTCGCAAGCACCTCGATGAGCGCCTGAGGTTGCTCTATCAACGCGCAGTGCTTATCGAAGATGAGCTGCGTAAACTTGATCAGGATCGTTTCTACCGCGTCTGTATCTTTGGAAGCGCGCGGATCAAGCCCGATACGAAGCAATACGGAGATGTATTTGAGTTGGCCAGGTATCTCTCGTGGGAGGGGGTAGATGTTCTTACAGGGGGCGGACCCGGACTCATGGAGGCCGCTAACAAGGGAGCCCGCCTTGGTCGGGAAGAGAAAAAGACGAAAAATCTCTCGTATGGACTGACCATTCAACTTGAGTTCGAGCCAGAGCCTAACAAGCATCTTGATATTAAGCGGCATCACCACAAGTTCTCGTCTCGCCTTGATGACTTCATCCGCCTCTCCAACTCAGTCGTGTGCACGCCGGGTGGAATCGGAACTCTGCTTGAGTTTTTCTTTGTGTGGCAGCTCATCCAGGTGAAGCATGCTACTCCTCGTCCGATCGTATTGCTTGAGAAGAAGTTCTGGGAAGGGATCCTGGATTGGATGAGGCGCGAGCCTCTCTCGCGAGGGCTGGTCGGGGAGAAGGACTTCTCAATTATTCATGTCGTGGATACGCCAGCAGAGGCCTTCGATATCATATCGGCGCATCACCAAGAATTTAGGGATCGTCGGGGTAAGATCGTAGAGGAGCCCGCGTAAGCGTTACTGCTCCATCCCCTCTTGCTCGCGACGTTCGGCGGCAGCCCGGATTGCCTCAAGGAATTTCTGGCGGATGGCCTCGCGACGCTCCTCCTCTTCTGAGGCGTTGTACTCGACCGGCTCTGAGCTCTCCGGAGCGCTCCATGAATTCGAGGTATCATTTGACTCCCACTCAGCAGGGGCAGGAGCGCCTGCTTCATTTGAATCAGAACCAGCACTCTCCAGAAGTTTATAGAAATTTCCACCTTGGTCGGGTGCCTTTTGGTTGGTGGGCTGTGGAGCAAGCTCTACTGAAGGCTGTGAGGGATCACCTAAAATTCCCCGAGAGGTATCGAGGAGCGAGATGCGGATCGCCTCAGGATACTTGTCGAGAATGAATGCATCCTTGGGTTTTGGGTTGGTCGCACCCTTGGCTACTGCCACTTCGACAGGCGGCTGTTGCTGGGATTGATTCGGCGGAGAGGAAGCAGGAGCGTGTTCATGCATCGCTGATGAGTGGGAGTGAGACATCGCAACCTTCTCCTTGGCGACATCTCGCCGCGGAATGGGATAGAGCTGAATGAGCGTGAGAGCTGCCCATACGCCCAAGCCTCCAGCTCCGAGGGCGGTGGCGACCTTGACGGCGGTCAAGAGAGGAGATGATGAAACTGCCTCAAGCGGGGTTTCTATCTCATCCTCAGCCTCAAATGTTTCCGTCACATTCATGCTACTCATCGCGGCTGCACCGAGAGACATGGCAGCAGCTTGTGGACGCTCGTCTCGAGTAGGTGCGGGTGGCGTTGAGGTCACGCCCGGAGCCTCTTCGCTTCGAATCTGGTCTCGTAATTGATTTATGAGCTGAGTGCTCTCCGAGCCGGCAGCCCCGAAGCCGATGGTGCGTCGAAGTGACTGTCCTACCTGATGACGGGCGATTACTGGATTATCAATCCACGCATCTGGTCGATACGAGAGGCTTGCAACAACCACCAATCCGTTCTTGCTGCGGGCAAAGTCTGCAAGGAGTTCAGCGATACGCTCCCGCCAGCTGCTTGATATGGGCTCAAACGGCTCGTTGATGATGAGCGCTTTGGAGGGGTCTGCTGTGGCCGCAAAGAGCCGAACCTTTCTTTCCTCGTCTGGAGAGAGAGCGGAGCACAGCTTTGTTTCAATTCCCTCAATTCCATACGCCATCAAAAGCCCGGATATCGCACCCTCAATAAGCCCGCGAGACGCAAGATATTGCCCTACCGTGAGCCCGCTGTGAGGTGCCACCTCACCAAATCCGATCAGGTTGTGCTCCTCAGTGTTGTATTCTTTGCCATCCACGGTGATGACAAAACGCTCCTTGCCTTGACTGCCTCCGAGTGCTCGTTGGTATGGACGCAATTCGCTGGGAGATTCTGAGCGCAGCACAGAGACGTGACCAACTGAACAGTTGGTCATCGAAAGGAGCTCCGCTGATTGTGAGAGGAGCTTAATTTGAAGCTTTTTCGGCATCCCTGTTCCCCAACATCTTGATACTGAAAGGGTTTGTCCCATCCAGAACCATCTTCCCGATAGGGTATCGACTCCTTTAAGAGCTTCCTTGAGAGAAGGAATCTCTCTTTAATTGTAATATTCTTTCGGGGGCTTAGGTGCCGTAAAAAAAGACCTCACAGGGTCTCTTTCTTGGTCAGGTAAGGGGATGGGTGGTGTGTCAGGGTACGACCCGAGTCGCCTCGGGTCGTGCCCTGTAAGTTCTATTAGTTAAGGGTCTGCTCGCCGGGATTCCAACCGCACGGGGTGAGCTTCTCGGTCTGAAGGGCCTCGAGAACGCGCACAACCTCGTCTACGTTACGACCGACGCTCAAGTCGTTTACAGATACCCAACGAATGATGCCGGATGGATCCACTAGATAGGTCGCTCTCAAGCAGATTCCAGCCTCCTTGTGGAGGATGCCAAGGTTAGTTGAGAGCTCCCGCTTAAGGTCTGCAAGCATAGGGAATGGAAGCTTGTTGAGCCCCTTGTGATCCTTACGCCACGCAAGGTGGGAGTATTGCGAATCCGTGCTGCAGCCGAGGAGCTGGCAGTTGAGCTTTTTAAACGCATCGTTCTTGTTGCCGAACTCGATGATTTCCGTTGGGCATACGAACGTGAAGTCAAGCGGCCAGAAGAAGACAGCCTTCCACTTACCGTCGTAGGTGGAATCGGAGATGGTTTGGAACTCCTTGCCGTCCTCAAGAGAGACACAGGCGGTGAGGGAGAAAGATGGGAATTTGTCGCCGATCGTTAACATAGGCTATCCTTTAGAAAATTATGCCCAGGGACGGTAAACGACCTATCAAAGCGTTGTCAAGCAACGTGGAAGTTGGTGTAGTAGGACGGTCAGGATACGGGGCATAAAGGCCAAACATGAGTACTATAGTCATCACTCGAGAAGAGGCTCGCTCTCTTCGGGACAATTACCGACAGGCTGGCAAAAGCGTCGGGTTTACCTCAGGAGTTTTTGACATCCTGCATGCTGGGCATGTCGAGTACCTAGAGAGGTCAGCCCAGCTCGTTGATGTTCTCTTTGTCGGGGTAAACTCCGACGTTTCGGTGAAGACCAATAAGGGGGACTTTAGACCCATAAACCATCAAGCCCAACGGGCGGAGGTGGTTGGCAGCCTCAAGGCCGTGGCGCACGTTTTTGTCTTCGATGAGCTCAACAATAACGTCAACATAGAGGCTCTCAAACCTGATCTTTATATTAAAGCGGGTGACTACACCGCGGACAAGCTCACCTCAAAACACATCGTAGAGTCGTATGGGGGGCGCGTTGAGATCTTGCCGTTTAAAGAAGGGCACTCAACAACCTCAATTATTGAGAAGATTGCAGTTAATAGTGTTACATGTGAGGGGCCGAGTATCCCCAGAAAGCGCGCGCCAGCGGTCTTTGTTGATCGAGACGGAACGATAA
>JALRCK010000129.1:5158-6518 GCA_023262305.1 Deltaproteobacteria bacterium | reverse complement strand
GGTCGCGCAAAAGTTCAAAGACCTGGCGAACTCGGACGATGCGGCCATGGCGGACATGATCGCCGATCCGCAAAGTGATTACTACAAAGAGCTTGGCCAAGAGCTTAACGTGACCCCTGAAGAGGCTCTCGAGATACGGAGGGAGATCCTAGAGGAGATAGTCGCAGAGGCGAGGGAAAAGAAGCTCAAATTCGATTATGAATGCCCATTCTGTGGAGGAGTGAACTCGATGGGGTGCTCCTACTTCTCAAATAGTGAAATGGTGAGGCCAGACTCATTCAGGTATTCTACCGAGTGGCTGATGCAGAACTCCAGAAAGCCACCGTACGAGGTTGAAGAGTAGCGTCGCTCGCCGCCGTTTGATCGCGGTCCCATCAAGCGTCGCGAACCTCATCACGGGAGAACGAGGCTTTTAACCGCCGCTTACGATAATAATTGACCAACGTTTTGGCTCTTCCTTGGGCAGATCTCAAGATATTTGCGTAGCTCTCCAAACTCTTTACCTTAGCGAATGTGCCTATGATTTCGATGCGGTACTGTGAATTGGAGTTTTAGTTACAAACAAAAAACGGAGACGTTATGACAGCATTTGCAGAACACAAGACCCATCCTGGATTACCTGGCCTTCGGGCGCCTGAAGGAGTTGAAGGGGGCACCGGCGATGGTATCGCAGGAGCTAGCAACGCGAAGATAGCAAGGTCCTCTAGAGAACAACTCGCCGCGATGGATCAGATTTTTGCCCGATATCCTGTGGAAAAGTTCGACTCACTTCGACAGTATCAGGTGGTCCCCTGCCTGCCAGACAGATTTCCGCTGATCGATAATGAGGTCTCCAGAAAAAATGTGTGGGGGGCACTTTACTCCGGCGACGGTCTGTATCAGGTACACGTGACATTCCCCAAGCCGCACGACCACCGATGGCTGGTAGGTTATTTCGGTGAAATGCTACCTGAAAAAGAGATGGCCGATGTCGCAGCGGGCGAAACAGTACAGGCTGTTCGTGATGAGCGCCTTGGGCAGCTAATTGCGATAATCAAAGAACTTAAGGAAGCGGGAGTCACGTGCAACGTGAAGGTCTATGGGCTTCCTCGGTATAATATCGATAGGTACGCGGGTCTCCGTCCGGCACCAAAACCACCTCCCGATTGGTGGATGGGTAGACACTATAAATGGGCGGAGGCCAATAGAAATGCCGTGTGCGCTATGTTTAAAGAGGCTCACATAGAGATAAACGCGAGGTGGGGGAGTCCATTTAATTAGCTGGAATAGAACTTAAAGCCTCTGGAGCGGAGCGGTCGGTTAGACACCGACCCTCCCATAAGCCTTCGGGCGCATGAGTGGAGGCGCTGACAACTCGCAA
>JALRCK010000129.1:0-5148 GCA_023262305.1 Deltaproteobacteria bacterium | reverse complement strand
GAAGTTCGGAGGAGTTATGAGTGAGATGGGTTTTGCAGAGGGCCGACAGCGTTTCGATTCCCAAGACCGGAAAGCCGGGGGTCAAAGAGACTCTCGTCAACCGCAAGGGGATACAGGGGATACAGCTTGCTATGCTTACTTGGCGCGACCCACCCAATTGCCCGCGGGCGCCTCTGTTGAGAACCACCGGGTGACGCGTCAGGAGATAGCCAACTGGCTTAATGAAATTCCTGAACGGAGGGAGGCCCTCCACCCACGTTGCATCTGGGACGGCGACCCCCGCAGCTCGAACGTTGAATTGGCCTTCACCGTACAACGCGAGGCGCTTCTTCGACTCGCACGCGCTCTTACGAGCCCCAACATACCGCGGTTCAATATAGTGCAGTATATCAGCGCCGGTCGCTCAGAAGGTATCTACGATAAGATTCAATCGCAGGCGATTACAAGAAGCCAATTCCAATCAGCGAGCGAACGCGTGGTTTCGGAGCTGCGATTGGCAGATTCGATGAGGCAATACCCCGAGCTTTCCCATCGTCTTGCTGACGTTGTGGGCTATCTCACAGAAGCAGGTTGCACAAGTCAGTCTGACGTCAGGAGACAGGTGGCTCAAGCTCCTTATGTGAACGATGCGGTGGAGGGAGTTTGTCGAAACTTCCAGTTTCTCGGTCTTGTGCCGATGGGGAAAGATAACATTCCTAGTGTCTTTTCTTCCGATGAGCTTCGCTATCTCGCCAGCTGTGAATATGGGAGAGCAGCAAGGCGGAAGATTGTAGTCGACATCCTGTCAGGCGGGCTCGAGAGCTCACGCCGTAATACGTTCACCGGTCCTGCCGGCGTCCAGGAGTTCCTTGCACTAGCGGAAGGACAACTGTGTTATATGCCGGCGAGCCGAACGGAGCCCGTAAGGATGGAGGAAAGGGAGAGCATCACCCAGAGGTTACTCCGCGCAGTCTGGGGTAAGTGATTTTTCAAGGTTAGGCGAGATCTCAGGCAGCGAAGTTGCAGAGCCAACTTTTTTTGGCGCGAGGCGCAACACGTCCAGACTGATCAAAATTGGTTGTGTGGATTGGTTTATTCAAACCAGTTGATCGTAGAGCACTCTTCCGGCGGCTAGGCGGGTGGCTTGAACCTCGGCAAAGCGCTTTTATGAGCAATTGATCGACAAATGAAGTGGTTAGCAAGTTATGTCACCGCTGTCGTATCCTCCGCAATAACCTTTGTAAGATTCGATCAGGCTACTCATAAGCACACAAGTAGCGGATTGTCATAGTATTTTCCCTTTTGCTTTTCGGATTTACTTCCCTCAAAGGCTCTACCGACCTGGTTGGTCTCAAATTTTAGCAAATAGCGCATCACTCTCGGTTCAATCATTAAAACGAGTCAACCCGCCCGACCGTTCTTGTATCGAACTCCAGCTGTCGCATCAGTTCCCTGACCTCCTTGGCCAAAGCAGTAACGGTTGTTGAGTTGTCGAGGGTCGGTTTTCTTCCCAGAATATGTTCAAGGTTTGAGTAGATAGCGACTTCGACGGGGGAGGCCCCTCGCGGTGACTCAGCCAGCACATCCTTAAAATGAAGGTGCCATTCGTTGAGGTCCTGGCTCGGGTCAGCCCCTAGCATACGCTCAGTGGTGAGTATCGCAACGATTAACGGTGCGGCGTGTGGGGAAAAATCTAGCTGACGAATTGGGTTATGCTCAAGCGCGAGCTTGTAGGCAAGGGCACCACCGATAGCCGCGAGCGCGATAGCTACATCACTCGACTCTGCGCGCGAGTTTTTAACCGTCTTAATCCATCCTCCGCCGATAGTGATACCGTGGTCAGAGATTGTAAACGGGTCGGTAAGAGCGGTGTCCAATTCAAATCGGATACGTCCCCGTCGAATCAGCGCGGCGCCCTGTTTGAATAATTGATTCGGTTCCTTGCCATCAAAGGTATTCAGTTTATTCACGATCCCTTGCACGCGCGAGTCGAACGTTTGTGGGTTGCTCGTCAGATTGGTCAAAAGCGAGGGGTCAAGTTCCCGAAGAGCCTGGTCGATGCGGATGAGGCTTGAGTGGTTCCGAAGAAAGTTGCTTACCGCTGGTAACGCTACACTCGCTGCGCCGGCCCCTAGAATGACCAGCGCCTGTCGACGATGTGTTGAGATTGAGTGGCCCGTCATATGGTCTCCTCTGTACATACGCAGATCAGCCTATCGAAGAACTGGAACCTAGTCCGAACGGGTCGGTTCTAGCTCGCTGGTCATCTCTTCAACGAAATCCAATCCCGTAGCACCCGCAAAACGCTTTGTGCCAACTCCCCTCCAGCCGCGGGAGAGGAGATGCATGATTTAACCAATAAAACGCACCGTATTTGAACACCTATCACTTTGTTTGCGTAAGGGAACAGGCGCGCTATCTTCACATCGTACTGTTTGGCTCTGATGGCTGGTAAGGAGCGTTTTAATCGTCCTTATCGATAGCCTCAGTCAGAATTTAGTTCCAGATGGATACATAGTGTAAATGTAATCGTACTGCGAGGAGGGAGTTATGAGTTCACTTTCACAACAAACGCCAGTTCATGTCCAAGACGACGATACTCGGCATTTCATCGAACAGCTTGGAAGAGGTATTTCACCTCACACACCGGAAGGTTGGGAGAGAGCTCTTGCAGGCCTCAAGCAAGAGGCTAAACTTAACCCGAGGTTGGTGCTCAGCCTGTCAGGGGCTGTAGAGAGCCTTTTAGTCCGTGATGTTCCCGGGTTAATTCGTGACATATGCTATCGAGGGTTTGCTAATCGGATGCCTACACCCATTCATGGAGTTCCGGCTGGCAACCTCGTCTCACGTCTAGCCGCTCTCAGTCAAGAGCTTGAGAGTATGGGACTTGGTAGTGAAGAGGTTAAGAGAGCTCTAGCGCCGCAAGCGCTGTGGACTGAGGTATTCGTTGAGAAGTTGAGGATCGCTATCGGATATGTGAACGCAGCGATGGCAACTCCTGACGCTTTAGATATCGACGACCCCGTGGGTTATGTAAAGGAGAGCGAAGCGGCGCAGGCATTCATGCCAAAAGCTGCCGATCTCGGGGGTCACTCTCAATTTATCGTTGAGACTGCCCGTTTCTGCAATGAGATCAAAAACCGTGTTGATCGTGAATACGTTAGCATTGGTGAGATAAAAGATTTGGCTACGCTTGCTGATAAGCTTGACCGCTTATTTAGCGGGTATGTACCGATACCCGACGAGTCAAAAAAGGCTCTCGCGAAGGCTGTTGTAACGGCGGCTGCTAAGTGTCGGAGAGACACTATCGCTCGGCAACGTGGTGCTCACTACGAGAATGAACTTCAGGCGGTAGAGGCAAAAATGACGCCCTGGGTTTCATCGGTCAAGTAAGAACAAGGAAGCAGCCGATGCGTGATCAATCTGCTGGTGACATTTCGCGGAGTCTTTTTTCGACTGGCTACATGCAAGATGTACGCGCAAACGCTCTTTCAATAGAGAATGTGTATCAACTGTTTCGTTCACTGGAGGAAGCTCGTAAATCAGTTCTAACGGAGGGGCTCAAGGTCCCTCAATTTAGAGATCGGATCGTTAGCTTAATTACAGAGGAAACAGCAAAGAGTGGAACCACAACCGGGCTGGAAATTCGCAGGAGAGCAGCGGACCGCATTCTTAGTAATCTGAGGGAGGCGATTCCAGGAATAGTCGCGGGGATTGAGCGGCTGAATAATTGCGTCTCGCCACTGCCAGAGACCCAGGCGATTGCAGCTCGGCGTCAGATAGCGGAGGCGATATGGTTGTATCGGATTAAGGATCGCGCCATTGTCAAAATCTGGGAGGACACACAGCAAGGGGATGTGCCCTCTGCCGAGCTCGAGCGCGTTCAACACCTGAAGGATAGGATCGTGAGCGGCAGCTTGCCCATGGTGTTCAAACTGGCGGATTTTGAGTGCAGAAGGTGGGGAAGAATGAGCGAGATTAACGAGGTCACTCAGGGAGGTAATATCGGGCTCATTCGAGCGGTGGATAGGTACGACGGAGTTGGCCGTTTTTCAACCTATGCTTGGCCTTGGATCCGGCAGGGTGTCGAAAGCGCTATGAGGACCGTGTTGGAGAGCCCAATGGGGTTTCCAAGCCCCGATTATCGGGCCATCCAACTGGTCACAGAAGCCCAGTGTGCCCTGCGCGAAAAGGGGGGAGATCCTTTTGACGTCGAAAGTATATTCTCTTCTCTGAGGCAACGGGATGGGAAGAGGTCTCCAACCAAGCTCGAGATTCAGGACGTTTTAGACCGCCCGCTGCGTCCACATGTTTTCCCACTCGGCGGTGTTTATGACGAGCCCGAAGTGGAGGCGCCATGTGACGCTGAATTGATGCCGAACGCTGAAGAGTCTGTGCGCAACGCCCTTCGAAAGCTCAGGGATGCGGATCGGGAGGTGCTTGAACTTTACTTCGGATTAAATGGATCGGAGCCGAGGAACATGGAAGATATCGGGTCACTGTATGGAGGAATTAGCAGAGCAGCGGTAAGTCTGAGGGTAATCGCGGCCAAGGCCAGGATCCGAAAGGTTTTAGAGGCACAACAGGCGGAACTCGACGATTAATACCATAACGGTCGCTACAGTGCTGGCCCGACAATTTTACATTCGGTTTTATAGGTTGGGCACGATGAGGTTGATGGAGGGAGATTGTGTCTAACAGGGTGTGAGGTAAGAGTATGAGTAGTATGAGGCAAACAGGAGTCGGCTCGGGAGCGAATTCGGCCATAATTCAAGAAGTGCTGAATGAGATGTTTGAACGTGCAGAGCTGACGACCGTCTCTCCAGTAGTTCAGTCATCAGACACACCTGCTACGGTGCATTCGGAACAACCATGCGCCATCCCTGGCCTCTTGGTGAACGGGGAATTGGTTGAGAAGGTCTTGCTCACGGTTCTCCGTGATGAGGACTACCGAGGGCCGATTGTCCCGTATGGTGGCGATCCGCTTCACTTGAGGAGACCTCGCCTTATCAATCCGGAGATCGTCAAGGCGCTCGTTACGTGGGTGGTCGGCGAGGGGCGATATAATGACCGTTCGAATGAACCAGCCGTCTCAGGGGAACTCGCTCGGTGGAGTGTAGATGTTAGCAAATCGGAAGACACTGCCGCTGTCTTGAATCACGAGAAGGT
>JALRCK010000128.1:4619-6525 GCA_023262305.1 Deltaproteobacteria bacterium | reverse complement strand
GGGACTTCAAGCTAAAAGGTCGTGTGGACGTGATCTTCGATGACGGCCTGCATACATACCAAGCCGGCACCTCGCTCCTGCTCGGATGCTGGAATTACCTAAAACCCGGAGGGCACTACATCATCGAAGATGTGCCTGCGAAAGACGTTACAGAGTATCGATACTTCCTAGCGAAGCACTCCTCGGGTTTCTTAAAAGGCTCTACCTACTCAATTCGCTATCTGCCAAGGGACTCTCAACGAGGTGACAGATCTGACGACAATCGGCTTATTATCCTTCGAAAAAGCTCGGATGGCACTGCCCCCTAGTTTCTAGAGAATCAAGGCAATACCTAGCTTACGCACGTTTTTGCTCGTGCACAACGCAGCCCCTTCGGCAAAAGAACGCGAAAGCGCTGTTTTGCCCCCCCTTCTCCCCAGCATGATGTTTCTCAATCCCCCAACATCTCGACGCGCGATCTGCACAGAATACAGAGCTCAATTTGGTCAAACTGCAGCGGCCTCGACTAACACCTTCACTCTCGGGAATCCCCAGTTCAAACAATTTGATTAGGTGCGTAAATTCGGTACTGTGTGTTCGTTTCATTGATCAAACGAGTCTGTTCCGCTCCGCAGAGCAGCTTACATATCAGTTAATCAGCCTCACGAACACGGAGAGAACATGGCTACCGGTCACCCTGACCACACCGAAACAGCAACGGTACATGTCGCCTGGAGACAGGTGACCGGCGTGCGGCAGGACGCCTTGAAGCTGCTGACTGGATACCTGCAACTTCCTGCGGCGGAGGCCGAACGCGCAGCGGTCAACGCCACGGGCCGAGTCATGGGAAGAGTTCCGAGGGAGGAACTCCTCACGCGACTCACGTTCGCGCGAAAAGCTCTGAAAGGCGAACTTCCCCCCTCGATCACATACTTCCATCCTGACTTGCAGCGAATGCTTGATTCCTATTCATTCGATCTCGATAGCCGAATATCCCGCTTTATCGTCCCGGGGTCTCTGTACGGTCCCGCTGCGTACGAGACCCTTAACACCTACGTTCAAGGCCAAGGTGTTCCCGATCCCAATGGTTGTAAGGGACCATCAGTAGCGGTCGACATGGAGAGCATCAATAAACTTACTCTTCCGAACTTCTTTCCTCAGGAGCAGGACGGCACGAGAGACCATACCGTGATCATTCACGTCGGGATCCGGGGAACCAAAGATAGGCCGCACGCGGAGCAAGTCGAAATTCTGCGGCAAAAGAACCTCGTTTTCGCGGACCCCTTTGAGGCATCACTCGCAGGCGCGCTCCATAGTTTGCGTCTCAATGGAGCGGACCTCTTCAGGGGCAGTTGGGCTCGAGCCGCTCGTAATTGCGCGATGCGAAAGCTCAGTGATGGTATCTGGGTAGGTGATAGTGTCAACGTTGTCCCGGCGCACAGCTTCGAGGTGTTAGCCTCCCCATTTTCCTCGCAGACTACGTAATCTCGGATTACCTTGATCATAACCAGGAGGTGTATGACGTTATCACTACCGCAAAAGGGGCTACAACTTCTCAATCTCTCATTACTGAGTTTCTCGCCAGCTCTAGCACAAGAGCCGGAGCCCGAGAGAACGCCCCGAGAACCAAACGTGATGAACACCGCATCTTCGGAGGCCCTGGGTGGTGAAACACCACAACCACTCAAGGAATCGCTCCCTCCGGCGCCAGAGGTAAACCTCCTCGATTCGCATACCATCAACATCCGAAACTTTGAGGAAGCCGTATCGTTTATCTCCGTGCCCGGAGATGGAGGGGAGCAGAACTTCTATCGTTTCGACGTTCGTAACGGGCAAGGTATCAACCAACTACCGGCTGAGGAATCGTTTCTTGTAGTTGGACCCGTGACCGGCGACGCACAGATCCATAGGGTGAGAGAGTGGCTCA
>JALRCK010000128.1:2385-4609 GCA_023262305.1 Deltaproteobacteria bacterium | reverse complement strand
TCAGTCGGGATTTTACCCAGAGGAGAGAGTTCTCTCTCGCTTTTTTGGAGACGACCTCTCCCCCACCCCGCCTGAGCCAGCTGTCGGTGTAGGACAGACCAAATCACCGGGTGACGTGTTCTTTCCTCTCGTAATGGCGGGTCTGTTAGCGTTCTCCCTCGCACACATTCTACGGAACAGATTCAAAGCGAGTGGGCCACCCGTAATCCTCGATGGCTTAGAGCACACCCTCGACGAAACTCTGGACGATGTGGGAGGAATGCCCCAGGTCGTACACGACGCCCGAGATCTTGTCGACAAAATAAAGTCGTATCGTGCTGGGGAGTACGCCGCTGGAAACTTACCGAGAGGTATCCTGCTAGAAGGGGTGCCTGGAGCAGGAAAGACCTTGCTGGCTCGGGCTATCGCTGGCGAGGTTGATTGCCCCTTTCTATCAATCAACACAGGTCAGATCGTCGCAAGCAGATGGGCCGGAGACGCTAGCAAGGCGATACTTAACGTGTTCGAACAGGCTCGGCGCGCTCGGGACCGGGATACAACCCAGATTCATAAGAAGCGCGGAAAACACACACCTGGCGATGGTGTTGTAATCATTTTCTTCGATGAATTCGACACAGTAGGAGCGGCTCGCACCTCAGGGGGAGAGCAGGGGAACCTCGTTGAGTATAACCACCTTGTAAATGCCCTCCTACAAGAATTAGATGGTGTCGACCAAAACAAAAATAGAGGGATTGTAGTGCTGGCTGCGACAAATTTTGCTGCAACATTAGATCCGGCGCTTAAACGACCGGGTCGGCTTGAGGTGTGGAACGTTCCGACTCCCTCAAGCGCCGATGAGAGACGAGATATCCTTGAACGACAAGCACAGAGGCTAGTTTACGATGAAGGCTGTACCTTCACTGATGAGAGACCGTTTGAGTACCTCTCGAAGATAACGATGGGAGACACCGGGGCCTACCTGGCCGGCATGCTCAGGTATGCGGTAGAGCTCGCAAAACGGGAGTGCACCACTATCATCGAACAGAAACACCTGCTCGAGGCATTCCAGCGGCAGAGGTTTGGCCAGCCACAACCGAACACACTTTCCAGATCGAAGCTGGAGCCCGTCGCAAGGCACGAGCACGGTCACGCGCTTATCGCACTTGCTTGCGGGATAGATCCTGTCGTTGTTTCGATGAAAAAGCGCGGGGATACGCCAGGTCGAGTGCTGATGGACTTAAACGATACCCTAGAATCACCAACAACCTTACAGGAGATCATGACTACAGTGCTCGTTCAATTAGGCGGTCGCGCAGCTGAGGTGCACCATTATGGCGAAACCGGGGCCACAAATGTCTCGCACTCCGACCTCACCAAAGCTCGCGACCTCATCTTACACGCCGCTAATTCCGGGCTGCTCCTTGGAATTTTTTCCGAGGATGCGCAAAGAGGCAACCCTCTATCCGAGCGTATGACAGGGGTCCTGGACTTTTTAATTGGGGATGGGATTACCAGAGCTCGTACGATCCTTCAGCAGGTACCCTCGACACTCCTCAACACCCTGACGGAGGATCTGCTTAACCTTGAGAGCGAGCTAGTGGGAGCCGAGGCGAAAGCATTCTACACCGATCGAATATCAGCCGAAGTACTCAACAACATGGTGCGAGCAGCGGCTCTCTGCCGCTCCACCTATGGCATCGCGCCCTCTGAGGCCTCTGAGAGCGACTCAGCATCGTGACACCCTGCTAGGGAAGTGGGCAAAACAACGGATTCGCGTTGTTTAGCGGCCTTTTGACTCCCCCTCCTTAGCGACCCCCTTGCCCTTTGTAAGTTAGTCTCCTGGTTTGTGAGATGAATAGTTCGGTGCCCCCTGGAGAGGCGAAAATATCCAGGATCTGGGTCTCGAACAAATGTACCAGGACATCTTCCACCATTTTACGCCTTTCAGTTCTCGCTTGTTCTTCGAACACCATCGGGCGGTCATCCTTAGAAACGTAATTTGGATAAGAGCAACGAATTTCATTTTGATGATAGAAGTTTCGACAAACTCCCTCCACCGCATCGCTCACATCAGGATTCCAAAGCGTACAGCTACGAAAGTCTTCCTCACTGGGACAACCTGCTTCCGCCAGAAGCTGCACAACTTTATAAAGACGATAAGGGAGCTCGGGGTATAACCTCATCTCATCGGCGGATTGCAGCTCCCTACCGACGCGTTCGCACGCTGATGTGAAGTCGCTTTTGG
>JALRCK010000128.1:0-2375 GCA_023262305.1 Deltaproteobacteria bacterium | reverse complement strand
TCCGCCGTGATTCTATTTCAGCAAAGATGCCTGCTGACCGACCGGCTACTATATACTGCGCTATATTAAACCGCGGAATCTCGGGATTGATAAGAGCGCGTGCGAGTCGAAGAAGCGCCTCGCGTTGTACGGTGAAGACCCATATGCCGCTCCGGTCCTTCGACTCGTAGGGGTCGCCGTCCCAACGGTCATTCCCGAGGGGCACCCTACGTTGAGAAATACTTCTAAGCCATTTATTTATATCGGCAGACGTAACCGGACGGCTCTCAGCTGAGGGAGGCAGTCGCATGGGTGGAACCGACATAGCGTCCCACCCTTCACCGCCTCCCCCTCGACGATTTCCGCCCTTCTGTCTGGAGAAGGGCCCCCGGGTCGCGTTGTTTGAAAATCCGCTCCACTCATAATTCCTCCGAGCTTATCTCAAGGACAAAATGATCCCTGGTCGTCAAATAGTCAAATGCTCTGGTTATTGCCCAAGACGCAGGGTATTTTCGGGTCAAAAGCTAGCGAACTTCGGAGGAGAGGTGGTAACCATGAGCGCTATCCTCGCTCGGTGAGCAAACCGAGCACATAAAGATAGTGCTCGAGAACAACGGCAGCGGTTTTGTCGTGGTGAATAGAACACTCCTCCTTGGCGAACTCGAGCCATGCCCGCGGCAGGGGGAACTTACCAGCCCACGCGGAGAGGTTCTGCAGGACCTGCGCCGTCTGCGCATCACTCAAGGTCTCAGCTCGTTTCCCCAATTCAGCAAAATCGGATGGGTCAGCGATAATCGCTCGTATCAGCTTGGTCGCAGCTCTGCGCACGGTAGTATCAGTTTCGCTCAGAGTCTGGAGAAGCTCCAGCGCCTCCTCAGAAAGCTTGGACGGATCTGGGCGCACAAACCGATGAGCCCTTCCTCGCTCCACAAAGCAAAACTCCGCCGTTCCTTCCTCGGAAAAATTAGGCAGTCTCCCTCGCTCCCTGAGCCATCGGTGTAGACCTTTTCTCCAGTCCACGTGGTTTTGACTAAACTCGGCGAAGAGGCATTCCTTCGGAAAATTGAACTCCTCCGCAAGCTCAAGGACCCTGCCAGCTACATCTATCTCTCCGATTCGGCTCGGCAACTCGGTTTGCGAGATTTTTTTCAATATATGCGGCTCTGTTTCGCGAAGAAATTCCTTCACGGTGGGTGAGAGCAAAACATCCTCCGGGTTTATTGAGTAAGACTTGCCTGCATTTAATGCGTTTTGTTCTAGCCGTTGCTGTGCTTTTATCCGCAAGCTCTGCTCTGAATGTAAGGTCTCCTCCATCAGCGTAAGAAAGGCGTTCGTGAGAAAAACGGTCTCGGAGAGACTTCTGTTGGGGATTGGGAGGCGAAGGTGAACACCAACCTCTATGAGGGGAACTCCGAAGTGAATCTCCATTTTGTCGGATCGGTGGGAGGACATCGGGTTTGCCCCTACCGTAAGCGCACGGAGCGGTTCAGTGTGAACCCGGAGCGCCTTCAATATCTCGTATCGAGCCTCGTGCTCCCTCACATCGCAGAGAGCCTCGCCGATGGTAGGCATCCTTACGCCGAGAATGTCTTTACACCTCTCCCCAGCTTCAAGGAAGGTGGCGATCGCCGGCATTAAAAAATCAGGCCCCTGGCTAGCAAGTCGGAAGCTCGCATTCACAAGGGTCTCAAGAGCTTTGATACCCTTTAGCTCGGGGCAGCTCTCGGCCCGATGAGCTTGCTTTATCTGAGTAACGAGCGACTTCAGGTAGGCTCTGTTCTCTTTGAGAACCTGTGCCGCCACCTTTTCGGGGGACAAGGACTCTGGTGTGACGGGCATAAACTGGCCGTCCACGGAAAGTGTCGGAGTAGATAGAGTCGCTGCATTTATATCCGTTGTCGTTACATCCTGTGTCCCGCTCCTGCCTCTCGTACTCATGATGGATAAATCGGCCATCGGGAAAAGAAACTTAATACGCTTATAAGCCCTTTCGTTACCTGCCACGACGAGCATTTAACTCGTCAAGCAATTGTTGTGCTGTACTACCTTGTGCTTGCGCTGGAGCCAAAAGGTTAGCTAACTGGTTAGCAACAATCTCTTGCGGAGTTGCCGTCTCCGCCAACTGCCCTGGCAACGGCTTACTACCACCACCACTAGTGTCGTCATTGCCACCACCAGGTTTCTTTCCACCACCAATATTGCCACCAGCGTTAATAACAGATTCAGCCAACTGGCGAGCATAAGCAGCACGGTCCCCTTCAACACCAAACCTTGACTGGAACATAGCCTGCTGCAACGCGGCAAGCGCCTGCGCTTGCGCGTTCTCAGCCTCGCTGCGATAACTAGCACGCTCTTGACCCAAACCAGTATTAAACAACAACTGAGCCATCTGAGAC
>JALRCK010000127.1 GCA_023262305.1 Deltaproteobacteria bacterium | reverse complement strand
ACGATCGTTTCAGGGATCGTGAATCTTCCGGCGGCGTTTGTAATCGTGTGCGCATCGTTGCTTCTCATCAAAGGCACTCGCGACTCAGCCGTTGTGAATAACTTGATCGTCTGCTTGAAGGTAAGCATCGTTCTTCTCTTCATCGTCCTCGGCTGGGGCTACATGAGCGCTGAAAACCACGTTCCCTACATCCCTCCGAACACTGGGACCTTTGGTGAGTTCGGATGGAGTGGAGTGTTGCGCGGTGCGGCCGTAATCTTCTTTGCCTACATCGGCTTCGACGCCGTCTCAACAGCGGCGCAAGATGCCAAGAACCCCAAGCGTGATATGCCGGTTGGTATCCTCGGCTCCCTTGCCATCTGCACCGTGCTCTATATCTTGTTTGCGCACGTTCTCACTGGATTGGCAAAGTACACAGAGTTCCAAGGCGCTGACGGCTTAGCGCCCGTTGCCATCGCTCTGTCGCACACCCCCTACAAGGGGCTTATGACGGCAGTGATCGTTGCAATCCTCGCCGGTTACCTCTCAGTGATCCTGGTGCTCCTGCTCGGGCAGTCTCGAGTCTTCTTCTCGATGGCTAAAGATGGACTTGTTCCCGCTGCCTTTGCTCGCGTTCACCCCGTTCGCCACACGTTGGTAACGAGTAACCTCCTCTTCATGGTATTCACCGGCCTCTTCGCAGCGTTGGTGCCGGGAAATGTCGTTGGCGAAATGACGAGTATCGGAACCCTCTTCGCCTTCATCTTGGTGTGCATCGGAGTGGTCGTACTTCGTAAGAAGAACCCAGACTTCCCGCGCGCATTTAGGACCCCATTCGTTCCCGTTATTCCATTCCTCGGCATCGCAATATGCCTCTTGATGATGTTCTCGCTTGGGATCGATAACTGGCTGCGGCTCGTTATCTGGCTCGCGCTGGGCCTTGCGATTTACTTCCTCTACGGTGTGAAGCACAGCAAGCTGAGGCAAAGCGCAAAGTAGGACTTGATTCGTTTGAATGAGGAACCGCTGAGCACTTTACGTGTACAGACCCAAGGGTCGATCGTCAATCGAACGTCATCTGTCTTTGTCGGCTCAGATGATGAAAGGATAAGCCCCTGTCCGTCCAGCGCCTTGAGCAGACGAGAGGCGGAAACTGTAGGCGTTTTCGCCGAATGAGCGATCTCTCTCGAACAAAGATTTCGACGTAAGTATCCAGGTAAATCGAGAGCCCGTAGGTAATGTAAAAGAGCTTCAGCAACTGTGGAGGCTCTTAAAGCTTATGGGATGCTGGATGAGGTTGTAATTTCAATAGGATGACTAACTCAAATCAGGCTCCCTTCAGCCAACAGCCACGCCTTGATGGAGCCGCAAATGCTCTCATGCTCACAAAGATTTAATCGAATTTTTGCCATCCGACCTTTGCTGACAATAGTCGTGCTGGCAAAATCCCGGCATGAGGGAGTTCGACCGTTCCAAACTATCAGTGCCTCCAGGTGAGATCTCTCGACGTGAATTTACTCTCGGGAGCCTTGCTACCCTTGCCTCCCTCTCTCTCCCATCATCATCGCTCGCGCAGGTCACTGGACCGTACGTAAAAGGGGATCGCCCAGTTATTACCGATGGAGTTCAAGTTGGAATTGGGGCTCATTCCACCTTTGTAGTATGGGCTCGCAGTGATCGCCCCTCGCAGATGAGCGTTGAGTGGTCAACCTCGCCCTCTTTCGCCAAAAGTAGCGTGGTGCAAGGCGGCTCGGCCCGAGCGTCTGCGGATCTGACTGCCAAGACAGTGCTGACTAATCTTCCCCCGGACCGGCAGATCTTTTATCGGGTGGTGTTTGAGGATCGAGCTCTTAAGAACTCAAGAAGCGCTCCAGTGCTTGGAACCTTCAAGACACCGCCAGTCACGAAGCAGGACATCACTCTTGTATGGTCTGGAGATACCGCCGGTCAGGGATTTGGAATCAATCCGGACTTTGGGGGTATGCGCCTCTACAAGGTGATGCAATCTCACCAACCCGATCTCTTCGTCCATTCAGGCGACCTCATCTACGCTGACAACCCGATCGAGAGGGAGAAACGTCTGGCGGACGGCACCGTGTGGCGGAACATCACAACCGAGGCGAAGTCAAAGGTAGCTGAGACGCTCGATGAGTTTCGCGGGAACTATCGCTACAACCTCCTCGACGAGAATGTTCGTGCTTTCAACGCATCAGTCGCTCAGATCATGCAGTGGGATGACCATGAGACCCTTAATAATTGGGATCCTTACAAGGTCATCGATGATCCACGCTACACCGAGAAGCGATGCTCAGTGTTGTCAGCGAGAGCGAGGCAGGCTCTTTTGGAGTACACACCCATTCTGCCCGGAACTGAAAAAGAGCACACGATTTACTCGCGCCTCTCGTATGGACCCTCACTCGATCTCTTTCGACTTGACGCTCGGTCGTATCGTGGAGCGAACTCCACGAACACTCAAGAACGAGAATCGGCGGAAACCGCCTACCTTGGACCGGGACAGGTGGCGTGGCTTAAAGCGGAGTTGTTATCCTCGAAGGCGACGTGGAAGATAATTCTCCATGATATGCCCATAGGTTTAATAATCCCAGACGGTCAAACCAATTTCGAGGGCTCATCTCAGTCAGATGGGGCCCCAAAGGGACGGGAGCTTGAGGTAGCCGGAATTCTCAGATTTATCAAAGAACACAAGATTCGCAACGTAGTATGGCTCACTGCTGATGTGCACTATGCCGCCGCTCATTACTACGATCCAAGGAAGGCACAGTTCTCAGACTTTGAACCTTTCTGGGAATTCGTTGCCGGTCCGATCAACAGCGGCACGTTCGGTCCAAACAAACTCGATAATACCTTCGGTCCCCAGTTGAAATTTCAAAGCGTTCTGCTGGGTCAGACGCAGGCTGAGTCGCCCTTGGCTGGAAAGCAGTATTTCGGAAAGATCTTCCTTGATAAAGGTGAGGAGTCTCTCCGAGTCTCGTTACACAACCTTGCCAATGAAGAGATCTATTCTGTGAGGCTAAAGCCTGACAGAGCAGTTTGAGATGAATGCGCTGCTGCACTCCTCCAGAGTTACGCACCCATTCATGATATTCCGGGTGCCCGTGCTAGCCCGTCCCCGGAGATGAAATCAGAAAAGCTCAAAAGTCTTGCATATAAAACGGTAGCCTGGGAGAGTGCCGTAACCTGACGACGGTATCTGCCATGGCAAACGCTTCGAGCACACAAACTTCCGCCGATCACCACTCTCGCTACATCGTGTTTGCGATTGCTTCAAGCGTACTCTCCTCTGTTGCTACGATCTTCAAAGCTGAAGGCCTCAAGTACATCAATCCTCTCGCAGCTGCATCTGTTGGGGTTCTCTTTGCCGGAGTCTTGACCCTTACATACCTAGCGCTCACATCAAACCTCCCATCGTGGAAGAGCCTCGTTGAGGCTCGAAAACCGATCCTGCAGTTGACGCTCTTCCGACCGGTCCTCTCTAACATCATCTTCACGATCGGTTTGTCCTTCAGCTCAGCGATTGAAGCGGTATTCCTCACCAAGATGGAGCCGTACCTTATTATCTTTTGGGTGTGGCTCCTTGATCGAGTGAAGCCAACGGGGAAGCACCTCAGCTTGCTCCTCATCCACATCGCGGGAGCCATCCTCCTCTCTGTTGGAGGTCACGGATTCACGTTCGATCTCTCTTTGTTTGGAGACCTCGTGATGGTCATCGCCGTCTGTTCCGCGGCGCTCTCGTATCGTTACGCGCCACAGGTGACCCGAACCCTCAAGCCACTTCAAACCGCAGCGGTCGTTGAAACCCTTGGCGGACTCATTACCTTGCCGGTTCTCTTCTTTGTACCAACCCTGACGTTCTCTCACCAAGATCTCGTCGGATGGATGTATCTCGGTGTTCATGCAATCCTCTTCTACATCATCTCCATTTCGCTCCTCTATGCCTCCCTTCAGGGAATCGCAGGATGGATGTCTTCAGCCCTGCGTGCGACAGGCCCGCTCGTCGCCACCCCGATAGCGATGATCTTTTTAGGAGAGAGCCTTACGCCCATTCAAGCACTCGGCGCGGTTACCGTGCTTGTCACCTCGGCGCTCATTAGTAAGCGGGAACGGCCGGCTAAGAAGGTGCAGCAGGTTGGCGAGGGTGAGGCGAGATCGGCGGCGTAATCTGCTACATGTTCAGGTAGCATCAGGAAAGAAAAAGCGAGTCAAGCCAGGACGCGAGACCTCTACAACCGATCCCTACATCTCACAATGCACCCCTTACAACCCCACAAAGAGCGGCTAGCGTACAGCTTATCGCCAACGCCAGCCGCTCCGTGGACCCCGCTCATTTGAGCTTTGAGAGGTATT
This sequence comes from Deltaproteobacteria bacterium, assembly GCA_023262305.1. Classification (GTDB taxonomy): domain Bacteria; phylum Bdellovibrionota_C; class UBA2361; order UBA2361; family OMII01; genus OMII01. The sequence goes on along the minus strand of JALRCK010000127.1, from coordinate 2,192 downwards.
TGCTCGGTTCCTTCTCAAAGTCCTTCAAGCAGGACTTGCAACACAGCTTCACCTCCTGCCCGTTGTGGACGAAGGTGTATGTGTCATGGTCAAACGCCTCGTCAGTGACGAGACACTTGTTAAGCGGATACGCCTTCGCGGATCCACCTCCCTGGTTCTCAGGGTGTGAGCAGCCGCTCAGAGCGGCCGCCAGCAGTGCTATGAGTAATGAATGTTTCATATGGTGTGCCGCATCGCGTCCACCAACTACCTAACCCACTCAGGTTAACGAGAGCGGTGTAACGATGCCTCCAGTGCCCCACACAGAGACAACGAAGGCATCGTTACGAAAAACCTCTTGGTCACCTACCCGTATTCGACTCGCTTTGAGGGGTGGGTAGCATGGGGGGTGGGGGATGTCAAAGAGGGAACAGATCAACGAGTTCCTCGCGCGAACCGTGGCTCTCAAATAAGGCGCGGGAGGACCGAACACCGGCCAGAGCAGCCCCGTCGCGCAAAAAAAAGAGCTCTCCTTTTCGGGAGAGCTCTCGGAGTGAGACGTGTAAAAACCTTCGGTCGTTACGACGATGGACAATCCTGAGCGTGCCGTGAGCGATGAGTTCGTGTCATCGCTACGACCGATACCAGGATAATGGACCCTCCAATGATCACTCGCAGGGAGGGCTGCTCGGCATACACCACGTATCCGATAACGAGAGCCCATAGGGCCTCCAGCGAAGTGATAGAGGTGGCAAGGCTTGACGAGAGGTGTTGGAATCCAAATTGGGATCCCGCCGCGTTCAAGACAACCATGCCAACAACCAGACCGAGAAGCAGAGCGCCTCGAGCCGTAGGGAGTGAGAAACCCCCTTCAGTCAGCAACGCTATGATGAGCGCTGTCACGCCGGCCGTGAACAGGTTCCAAAACGTCACCGAAACGAGGTCGGATTCGTCGGCTAGATCTCTGCCCGCAACCGTTCCGACGCTCGACGCCAGAACAGACAGAAAAGCATAGACCTCGCCCATCCCGGGGGTGAAGGATGTACTGAAGTCAGGACTCACGATAATCCCAAACCCCAGCAGCCCCACCACAAGCAGTGTGCTCTGCATCCGCGATACAGCTTCGCCCGAGAGCCGGGCGAGAAGTACCGTTAACGGGATCGCACTGATGAGAGCGACGTTCCCTATTGGAGCTAGCTGACACGCTTTGATAAAGAGGAACGATCCCAAAAGTCGCCCGACAAGAGACTTGGTGGCGAGTTGAGGGATGTTCCGGCGCGTTATCCTCTTCGGAAGCGCGCGAGTTCCAGTGACCCAGTTCATGGCCACAAGCAGAAATGCTCCAAGAAAGTTCTGGAGCCCGATCTGTTGCCACGTTGCAAGCTCTCCCTGCATCTCCCGAGCGGTAACGCCCGCGAGACCGTAGCTGATACTGACCGCGAGCATCGTACCAATAGCCTTGTTCTGTGCGCATGTGAGCATAGTGATTTCCTTTCTGTATCCCTTTGAAGTGTCCACTCCTAGAACCTGAAGAAACCTTCAGTCTCGGGATGAAAAGTACGCAAAAGTTGAATAATACGTAAAACAGGTGTATATTTGTTCCATTACCGGCTACTGAAACGAGACATATATGGAACCTCGCAAAACACCCCCCTCGGCATCGGCGGCAGAGCGTGAACCAAGCGTTGCGCTGAGTCGCTCCGGAATCTTTGGAAAGCGAGAGCGAGATATCTACTCAGTGATTGAGTTCAATGGTGAGGTGTCAGCAGCGGAGATCGGGAAACGGCTCAAGCTTCCTGCGTCCACAGTTGCCTACACCCTTCGTCGCCTACAAGAACACAAGCTCATCAGACCGAAATACTTTATCAACTCGTTCCAGTTAGGATTGCTCGACGTCGGGTTCTTCTTCTCTCTCGCCGAACAGAGCGCGAAACATCGACAGAGCCTCATCGCTCGATTCCGTGACCATCCAAGCGTTGCCTACTTCGGATCAGTGTTAGGCGATTACCAATATGTGGCCGTATTCCTGTGCGAGGATCTCGTTCATTTTTCTCGAATGCTCGCAGAGCTAACCGGATCATGTGAGAACTTTGTAACTGACAAACGAGTGGTACCCCGCCTCGGTGTCCATCGCTTTACACGCAAATACCTCAACCCAAAGTTAGCATCTGACCGGGTTCTTACCCTTCGGACAGATGGAGCACCCGTGAAAC
>JALRCK010000126.1 GCA_023262305.1 Deltaproteobacteria bacterium | reverse complement strand
TGGAGCCGGGCTCCCCGATCTCGTGGGTAAAGGGCGGCAAGTCGAGTGGTGAAAAGACCGCGGGCACCGTTGGAACGTGCGGGTATGTGTGCCCCCACTGCGGTAGCTCACAGCTCTCTGATGAGCGACAGTTCAACCTGATGTTCAAAACCTCTATCGGCCCAGTCGATCCCCTCGATCAGTTCCTGAACGAGATTCACGGCAAGGATATCTCGCGCGCCGAGCTTCGCGAGAAGCTTGAGGAGGCCGTGAAGTCGAGCGCCATCTACCTTCGCCCCGAGACGGCGCAGGCGATGTTCGTTCAGTTTTTGAACGTACAGCAAACGATGTCGATGAAGGTTCCGTTCGGCATAGCCCAACAGGGCAAATCGTTCCGAAATGAGGTCACCACCGAGAAGTTCATCTTCAGAACGTGCGAGTTCGAGCAGATGGAGATGGAGTACTTCTGCGAGCCAGGAACCCAAAAGGAGTGGCTCAAGTACTGGACCGAGACCCGCATGGCGTGGTGGCAACGCTATGCCAACAACAAGTCCGCATTCCGCCTCCGGCAGCATGAAGAGGACGAGTTGGCGCACTACGCCGACGATTGCTACGACATCGACTACAACTACCCGTGGGGATGGGACGAGCTTGAGGGCGTTGCCTCTCGAACGGACTACGACCTCACGAAGCACGCCGAGGAATCGGGTGTTAAGTTGAGCTACTTCGACCAACAGAAAGTCGATCCTGCAACCGGGAAGCCGGGCGTTCGCTATGTGCCGTACGTCATTGAGCCTGCTGCTGGTCTGACCCGCGCCTGCCTCGCCTACCTCTGTGACGCATACTCTGAGGAAGAGGGCGTAGACGCCGATGGACAAACGAAGACTCGCGTGCTCCTGAAGCTCCACCCCCGACTGGCGCCCTTTAAGGTCGCGGTGCTCCCGCTCATGAAGAAGGATGGAATGCCGGAGGTGGGGCGCAAGATCGTTGCAGACTTCTTCAAGGCTGGAATCAACGCCAGCTACGACGAGCAGCAGTCGATCGGCAAGCGTTATGCCCGACACGATGAGGTCGGCACCCCCTACTGTTTAACCGTTGACCATCAAACACTTCAGGACAACACTGTAACGATACGGGATCGGGATACCACAAAGCAGGAGCGGATCAGCGTTGACCGAGCGCTTGAGGTGGTCAAAGACCGCATCAACAATTCCTAGGGGAAGGCACATGGTGATCGACTCACGAGAGAGGGGGAGCGCAGGTTTTTTAGTGTTCCTCGCTATTCTGTTCGTGTCGATCATATCCGGTGGCCTGATCGCTTTCTCAGAGGTCACCAAGGTGAACCCCTTCGAGCGAGCGTTCTTTGAGGAAGACCCCCCTGTTATCAACTGGGTCCAGGAGCCCGTGGGATTGGGGGCAGATCCGACTCAGGTAGCTATCAAAGTGACTGACGCTGGAAGCGGTCTCGATGAGGTGCTCGTTCGCATTTCGCAAAACAATCAGCCGCGCGACCTGGTACGGAAACGCGCCCTAGCGGGCAGCAAGGCACAAGACATCACGATCGACATCAACCCAAAAGAGCTCGGTCTCAGAGAGGGCAAAGCTGAGCTGCAGATCTTAGCGTTCGACCAATCGCTGTGGAGCAACGGCTCAAAGGTACTGAAGAGCTTAACCATTGACTTCCTCAAACCCCGGATTGAGGTGATCACCCCGCAACAGAACGGCGTAGTCGGTGGATCGGAGCTCGTGTACTACAAGGTGATCGGAAAGCGACCTGACTCTCAAGGGGTATTCTCAGATGGGGTTCTCTATCCAGGCTTTCCAGCCAAATATTGGGATGAGTCGTTCAAACATTACGACGATCTCTACCTCGCCTTCTTCCCCATTCCCCAAGACTTCAATGAGTCAAAGGACTCGATGTCTCTTCTCGCTCGCGACTCAATCGGCAACGCAGCCACAGCATCATTCAACTACCGAACTCGCTCACGTCGTTGGGGCTCGTTCAGCATGAACCTCTCCCCCGCAAGAGCAGAGGAGATCAAGAACTCCCTGGCAGCCCATGCATCGAATGAAGCAATCAAGGCCCGACTTTCGGGAGACCTTGTTACGGACCTTCGCTCCCTCATCAAGGCATCGGCTCGTCATGATGAGAGCGTATTGAGCGATCCCTTGAGCCGCACCGAGGGGCGAAAATTGTGGGAAGGCTCCTTTATCAGACCTCTCACCGTATATCCCTCAAATTCGGCGGGCGACCTTAGAACCATTACGGTCGAGGGACGGGAGATCCTCAAAGGACCAGCAGTTGGAGCGCGTTTTCAGGTCTCCAGCCGACAGAGGGTAACAGCGGCCAATAGCGGTCGGGTCTCCTTCGTCGACACCCTCCCTCTCAACGGAGTGACCGTGATTATTGACCACGGATTCGGGTTGGCTACCGTGTACGCGCACCTGTCGGAAACGAGCATGAAACCGGGGGATGAGGTCACTAAAGGGCAGCAGATCGGCATGACGGGCTCGACCGGACTGGCGCAATCAGAAGAGGTCTACTTTGAAACCCGCTTGCACGGCGTACCCGTATCGCCAAACGAGTGGTGGGATGACACCTGGGTTAACGATCACATCCAAAACAAGACCGCCTTTGTGCAGAAAACTCTAATTGGAGAGCCTGGCGAGTAAAGAGCTTTCCAAAATATCAACAACGAGGAGGCACCGTAGGACATGTCAGACCATCACACCCACATCCAGTCATCACTCAATACCATCGCACCGCGCCAAGTGAACGAGCAGCAGTCAGACTCCCTCCTGCTCGACGTCAGAACCCCCGCTGAATTTGAAGAGGTGCATGTCCAAGGCGCTATCAATCATCCACTGACCGATCTTAACTCCGAGTATGTGCGAAACCTCATGGCGGGCAAGCGTACCTGCGTACTCATCTGTCGATCAGGGGGCAGAGCTCGACAGGCGGCGGAAAAGCTCGCGGCGAGTGGATTGCCCAACCTGCAAATCATGTTCGGAGGAATGCAGGCGTGGGAGAGTGAGGGGCTTCAGGTGATCCGTGGTCGAAAGACAATATCGCTTGAGCGTCAGGTTCGAATCGCTGCTGGCAGCCTCGTATTCATCGGCTCCGTCCTTGGATACCTCGTTAGTCCAGCCTGGATCGCCCTCTCAGCATTTGTCGGTGCGGGCCTTGTATTTGCCGGCGTGACGGACACCTGTGGTATGGCGATGGTGCTCGCGCGTATGCCTTGGAACACTCGAAAGCCAGCGATCGAACCGGGCTGTTGTTCGCCATCGTAAGTATGTTCGAGGAGCTACCATGCTACTGCGCCAAGTATTCGATCCCTATCTCGCTCAATACGCCTACCTGATAGGGTGCCAAAAAACCGGGGAGGCGCTCGTTATTGACCCGGAGCGAGATATCGATCAGTACCAAAAACTCGCGGCTGAGAACGGCCTCAGGATTACGGCTGTCGCGGAGACGCACATCCACGCCGATTTTGTTAGCGGTGGTCGAGAATTTGCTCAAGACCCGTCCCTTCACCTCTACCTCTCGGATGAAGGGGGACCAGGCTGGACCTACGTATGGCCCGGCTCACGACCGAATACCCACCTTCTCAAAGACGGCGATACCTTCATGGTCGGCAACATCAAGGTCGAGGCCGTTCACACGCCAGGACACACACCTGAACACATGAGCTTCCTCATCACCGATCAGGGAGCTGGCGGTGACGAACCGATGGCCCTTGCCACGGGGGACTTCCTCTTTGTGGGGGATGTGGGACGACCCGATCTCTTGGAATCTGCCGCGGGAGCGAAGAATGTTATGGAACCCTCAGCCAGGGCCTTGCGCCAGTCGCTCACAGAGCGACTCGCTCGCTTCACAGATTTTCTGCAGATCCTTCCGGCACACGGAGCGGGCAGCGCCTGCGGTAAGTCTTTGGGCGCGGTACCAACAACAACCCTAGGATACGAGCGCCGATGCAACCTTCCTCTCAAGCTAGCAGTTCGAGACGAGGAGGAATTCGTCAAGGATATCCTCCAGGGGCAGCCCGATCCCCCCCTCTATTTTGCAACTATGAAGCGGGTCAATCGGGATGGCATCGCCATAACGGGAGGAGTTCGATCCTCGCACCACCTCACAGCTGCAGAGTTCCGTAGATTGATAACAGACCCCACCGTTCAAGTCCTTGATACTCGCGATGATCGCACGGCGTACGATCAGGGGCACGCACCTCGGAGCATAACCTGCCCCCTGAGAACACCATTCTTTTCGAGCGCAACGGGCTCCTTCCTCTCTGAGAGTGACAAGATCCTGCTGGTGGTTGATGACCAGGCGGATGTAGAGCTTGCAACCCGACAGCTCTACCGCATCGGTTTTGATCATGTCGTCGGCTGGATCACAGCGGCGGAGGGTGCAGCTGCAGGGTTACTTTCGGAGAAAACAGAGGTAGTTACCTTTTCCATGTTCAACGCTAGCCAAGCTCTCTCCAAGGGAGCCATTGTTGACGTCCGTACCACCGCCGAATACCAGAGTGGTCATCTCGATGGGGCGATCTCCCTTCCCTATACCCGGATGAAGGAACACCTCTCACACATCCCGAAAGGAAAAAAGCTATTTGTCCACTGCGCCTCCGGCAAGCGCGCATCTCTTGCGACGTCATTTCTGCGAGGTCTGGGGCTCGATGCAGTGCACGTTGATGGAACATACATGAAGTCGGGCTCAAGCTGCAGCCTCCGACGGTAGAAGACCATGATACTTTCTACTATTCTAGGAAGCTGAGTCGGTCTCTCCCTCGGACTCACCGGTGGAGGGGGATCTATTTTCGCAGTACCCCTTCTTGTGTATGGAGTAGTAAGAACTGCCGCCATGGAGGGAAGCGCCGAAGCTACGAGAGCCATGGATACCTGCACGATCCGTCCGCTATGAAGGAGGAGGAGAGGCATCGCAGGCGAAAGGTAACGATAGCCCGCCGCATCTGAGCGTTGATACGTTCAACACTCAGGAGCTCCTACAGCGTCGCAATTTGACTGAGGAACCCGTAGTTCAGAGAATCCTTTGAGCAGAGCGACACCTGATGACCGAGAATTAATAGGACGAGCAACCGGGTTCACCTACACCTCCTCGCCCATAAAAGCTAGTCGAACATCTTTGTGCCTCTGCAGATAACTCGCCAACATCGAGAACCCCGATGTTCTTCCCCGCGTGACGTCGATATAGTGGAGAGATTCCGACCCTGCTAATGCAAAGAGGTCTATCAGTGAGTTGATCGTCGCTTGTGTTCGTGACGCCTGATCGTCGTACGAGATATCTTCGTGAAGCCTCATCCCTTTTTTGACTGGCGTGTGCGAGCTGGCAACAACAGTTGAGAGATTAAAATACTCTTTTGCATAATCGATCACCTCCTGGTCATCGCTGCACACAAGCACCGTTCTTCCGACGACTTTGGGTGTCAATTTTTCAAAGAAGGGTTTGTAATCGGTGATATAATCCGTATTGCGAACATGAATCCCGACGTACGACTGCGGGAGTTGTTCAAGAGCTCGCGTTACCTCCTGTCGAACAACGTCGTGCAGGGTAATCCGTTTCACCGCCTGATGGGCATCGTGCCCCCCTCCGAGGCTCTCGCGCATAAGCACTCCGTGCTCGTAGGTCTGGGTAAGGTCGAAGGTAAGAGGGATATTCGAGGAAATCTCCACCCGAGCCTCAATAGGCTCTCGGTGAGTGCGCAGATACCCAACGAAACGCCCCGCAACAACCTCAGGATAGGCTGAAAGCTTATTGAGATGGTCGAGTAGCTCTTGGGTCACGGTTGGAAACACAGGCACCCGTGCACTCCTCACAGCGAAGAATGAGGAGAACTGATCCATCAAACCGGATACTCGGGTGTCAATAACGAGCGCTCGACTGTTCCGTTCAGCATAGCTCCAACACTTCTCAATCTCACACAGGGTGTCGTTCAATCCACCAACTGGTTGGCAGTAGACAAATCTACTGCAGCGAAGGAATGGTTTCGAGGTGCTCCCATCTCTCATGACTTACTCGAACACTCCTCTACGGCGGCGCGCAAAAAATATCATAACGATCATGACGATCATGACGAGCGTTCCCCACCACGCAGAAACAAGCCTCATCATACCATCGCCTTGAGGAACATATCCGACCGTTGCACCAAAGCACAGGAACAAGGCCAAGACTGACCACAACGCCATTTCAGGGCGTTGAGCGCGACGCCCACAGGCGAGAAGATATATTAAGCTTCCAGTCAGCAACGGCAGATAGTGTGGCCATGATGTCGGCGAGAGGAGGCACGATGCCGTCACCATAGTCATCGTTGAAGCAACAAGATCCCGCTTCTCTCGCCAATCAAGAAGCAGGATCGGGAGAAACACACCGAGGGAGATCGCTTGCACCACCCGATCAGGGAGGAATACCTCTCCCAACATGATCTGCTGCGAATGGACCAAGGCTCCTGAGAGGCTGATGTTCGCTGTGAACGCCATGGAGAGGTCTCTGATGTACGGTACCGTGTGCACCAGAAAAGTAGAGAGTCCCTCAGGACCACA
>JALRCK010000125.1 GCA_023262305.1 Deltaproteobacteria bacterium | reverse complement strand
AAACGTTCGCCTCTTGTAATCCTGCGGCTCCGGAGCGAACCATCGCTGGCATCCGTCGAATTGCATATGCAGCGAGCAGTAACGGGAAGGGGTTTATTCGATTATCGAGCGGTGTTCCGGCGAAGGCACCGATATACCCGAAGGCAAATACAATCCCTGGAACCGCAAGGGGGATCATCGATAGAACCTCAAGCGAAATTCCTGCAAACCCACGAGTGCGAGTGATCGTATAGGCAACCTGAAAGCCGATGAGCATGGTAATGAGACTGGCTCCTAGGCTCAGCCAGATTGATGTAAAGAGGCTGTTGGCGGTCATCGGATGCGTGAGGATAGTGGCGAAGGCGTGTAACGTCCAAGCGGTGGGAAGCACGGTTGCGAACCACGTCTGCGCACATGCCACCAAGATTACCGCAACCTGCGGAATAATCGCGATTACCGCGTAGCTCCAGGCAAGACTGCTCACCACGACCGTTCGTAGAGCTGTCCCTTGATAGGCTACTCGCCCTTGACGAGTGCGAGCAGAGTTGGCGTAGCTTCCACCATCGAGCGCGGAGCGCGAAAGAAAAAAGAGCGAGAGAGAAAGGGCGCAGGTCAGCACGACAAACGAGTATCCAACCGGGTTCTCGTTCAGGTCCGAAAGCATATTAAAGATTTGCACGGGCACAACTCCGCGGTAATCAAAGAGCAGCGGAGTGCCGAGGTCAGTGAAGCTTGCGATGAATACAATACTCGCTCCAGCGAACCAACCCGGAAGCGAGAGCGGGATGATAATTCGCCTTAGCACCTGCCACTTCGAGGCTCCGAACACCGTGCCGGCCTCCTCAAGTGAGATGTGCGCGTTGCGTAACGAGGCACTGATACTGAGGTATAGGATCGGAACCAGATGAACGACCTGCAAGGCTATGATGCCAAAGACCCCACCACCCGCAAGCCAAGCCACCGGCGCTTCAATCACCCCAAGGTTCTCCAAGGCGATGTTCACCGATCCGAATCGACCAAAGAGTTGGCGAAAGCCAAGTGCTCCGACAAAGGGCGGCGAAATCAACGGCAGGAGAAGGACCGCATGGAGCAGTCCGCGCCCCCGGAGCGCAGACCGGGACATAAGGAGCGCTAGTGGATAGGCTACGCATGTGGATATTACCGTTACAGAAATCGCGATGTTGATGGATGCGCACAGAACGTCACGGTAGTAGCCGGACGAGAGCATTAACCAGAAGAACTCAAGGGAGGGCGCTCCTTTTACCACAAACGCCTTAACCAAAACGTGCGCGAGTGGGTACGCCATCGAGAGCCCGAAGAATACCAGTAGTGCAAAGTAGGTAAGGCGACGACCTCCCATGCCTACAGCTCTCCGTTTCGCCGTTCGGGAACGAGGACGCCGGAGCTGGGGCTCCATCGAAGAGAGACGCGGACCCCCGGATGCATGAGATCTCGCCGGGCAGTAGGTCGCGACCGAGAGAGAACCCGCTCGCCAGAATCGAGCTCGCACTCAACGTCTAGGTGGGCTCCCTTATATTCAACGAACCTTATAGTACCCTCAACGAAAGGTTCCTTAGCCTCACCAGGTAATCCAATCGTGATGGCCTCTGGTCTCACACACAGAAGACACTCCTCTCTACCGAGATACGTGCCGCTTCGAGCGAGGAAGGCCTCTACGCCACCACCCGCTAGTGTTATCTCGGAGTTCCCGTCCGAATTCTGCCGCAGCACTGAGCACCTCAGAAGGTTGGTACTACCAAGGAACTGCGCCACAAACGGGGAGCGTGGAATTTCGTACAGCTCCTCCGGGGTTCCGACCTGTTCAACGTTGCCCGCGCGGAGGAGTGCAATCTTCGTGGCGAGAGAGAGGGCATCCTCCTGATCGTGGGTAACATAGATCATCGTTACGTTGAGCGACCGATGAAGTTCCTTGAGTTCATGGCGTATCTCCTCGCGAAGTCTCGCGTCGAGGTTAGAGAGTGGCTCGTCGAGAAGAATGATGCGCGGGCGGACGGCAAGTGCGCGGGCAAGAGCTACCCGTTGCTGCTGACCACCCGAGATTTCGTGGGGGTACCTACCGGCGAACGATTCCATGCGAACAACCTCAAGCGCCTCACGGACTCGGGCCTCCCGCTCTGCCACCGGGACTCGCTGAACTTCCAGCCCGAACGATATGTTCTGCTTTACGGTCATGTGCGGCCAGAGAGCATACTGCTGAAATACCATACCGATACCTCGCTGGTGCGATGGAACCAAGGCAAGGTCACGCCCGTGCGCCACGAGTGACCCTGAATCAGGGGTCTCAAGACCGGCAATGATTCGAAGTAGTGTCGATTTTCCACATCCGGAGGCACCAAGGATAAAAAAGAGGTCGCCCTCATCCACGGAGAGGGAGATGTCACGAAGGACAGGAGTAGTACCGAACGACTTTGAGATCCCAGAGAGGGAGAGGGCTGCCATACGGATGATATATCCCCGCTTTGCTCCTCCAACAAGGTGAAACAACGAACCGTGAGCGCGCTACACGCTGCATGCGCGCCGTCGAGCCTCAGCGAGCACGGCCCGGACATGAACCTTGGGAAAGTGCTCCAAGAAGCTCTCTACTTCCCCCCGAGCTGAGGGACCTCCAATCCGATAAGCGAGAATATCTTTGACGAATTCCCCCTCGGGACCCGCGCCGTCGGCGTAGGTACAACGAATAGCCTGAACCGCTTTGCGCTGCGCGATGGGGTCTGGGTAGGTAACGGCGAGTCGGAGGACCTCCATGAGGAAGGGAGGTAGTCGAACCATGCCAGGATTGTTCAGAGAGGCTGGCATTAACGGGTGGTTCCACAGGTAGAAGGGGTGAGTAATCGATGCAATCTCATCAATGACCCGATGGCGCAGGGCAGGGCACGTCGTTTGGCTAATCATCTCCCTCATGGCTGCAACGTGGTGGAACTTCCCATTCGGGCTGCATTCATTCCGTGGGCAGAATCCGGCCGAGTGCGCTGTTGAGAGGATGAGAGCCGTCCTCAGAGCAGCACCCGATGCAAGTCCACACACCACGGCCTCTCTCCGTGGTTGCGAGAGCGATTCTCGACCGAGAGCTCGTATGGTGCGAAGGGTGAGTGGGTAGCCAAGGGAACTCTTGTGACATGAGAGCGCAAGGGCGGCGTCGCGGAACGTAGCAGGCGAAAGAGAGAACTCCGCGCCATTTACAAGTCTGAAAAGCGAGACCACGGTGTCGGCTGCGCCTGTGGCAACGATTGCCCACACATACTTCCTTTGGAGATGCTCGGGAAGGTCTCGGTTAAGCAGCTGCCTCAGCGCACGGTCCGTGAAGGCATTCGTAAGGATCTGCTCTCCCCCGCTTAGCGCGGAGAACGAATCGTGAATCTCATGAAAATGAGCTTGTGGGGCCTGACACTGAGGGGATGCGTCAAGAGCGGCTATCGCAGCGAGTGCCCGCTCGACAGTCGGTGATGTCCTCGGGACGGAGAGTTGCGAAAGACTCATCCGCTCCGCGAAGCGGACGTGGCGACCCGACTCAGTCGAGAGCGCTGCCAGCATCTGGAGAGGGGGCATATGTCCGCTTTGGGGACCGATTGACATGTGAAGGAGCTTACCATCTCTCAGAACCGTACACGAACCCTAGCGGACCAGAATCAAAGGCATAGCTTGTTGACTCCATTAGAGTTATGGCAACATGGGCATAAATCAGTGTGTTGACCACTACCCCGACGCGAAACATCGCCCCTTTTTTTGCGATGGAGGTTAAAGGGATATTTCGGACCCCTTCAGTGTATGGCACATTTCCGTGCCTGGACGAGCGTATGCAAAGGAAGCGATCCTTTCGGCGAGCCCCGGTGTGGCAAAAGCCGCAGGGGCCCATCATCTCTATTCTCCGTGAGGGCGCGCGTGCACGCCTAGACTTCGAATATTCCCCGTTGCGGGTCGCTGCCGTCAAGGCGATCAAGGGCGCCAAGTACCACCCCGATGATAAGAGTTGGAGCATACCGTTTGAGTCGGTTGATCAGATACTCAGCCACAAGGAGTTCCCCTCGTTTCGCTCACTGAACGGGCTTGGCGAACAGAATGTCACGCTGCTCGACCGCGAAAGTGCGGGTATTGAGTTACGAAAGAATCCTTTTGCTGTCTCTGAAGAGTCCCTTTCAGCCCTTGCCCCTGACGTCTTGGTACGGATGACCCTTCCCAAGAGACGGTTGCGACTTATTCCCCGGGTGGGGTCTACCGCCATGAAGGTCGTAAAAAAGGGAAGGGGGGTAACCTACTCTGGATCAGACTCAGCTTTCACCATTCCCGTCGAGAATTTTCCTGAGCTTCTAAAAAAACTGAGGGACAAGGAAGTTGTGTTCGCCGTGGACTCCATTGCTGGGGCGACGCTCTCGTCATCTGCAGCCATGCGAAGCGATATCGTGGGTGGCGCGGTTGGATATTCGGCTGACCAGCTCTTTGAGGCGTGCCTGACCCCGTTCATTACTGATGTCCCCGATTCTCCGGGAGAGTTTCGCCCGTGCTACTTCACGACCGAACAGTTTAAAGCTGCTTTCCCGGGCGTTTCTCGAAAGGGGGGACAGGCATCCCCGTTTAGCCTCGACCACCGCACCCTTCTCGCCTTCTCCGCTCGAAGAGACTCGCTCCCTTTCACGGTGTGGATGACAAAGGGTGTCGTCGATGCGATCGAAACCTCAAAGGAGCGTATCTTGGAGGAGGTGAGTTCAACGACAGGTCCGATCGATGATGCTGCGGCCGACGTCGTACAACTACCCTTCATGTGGAAGACTGCACCGAGTGGGCGAGCGGTCTTGGTCATCGGACTACCTCCCGCAAGCGATGCGCGACGCCTAGTTGCCGACCGTGTCGGCGAAGTTCTAGGTACTGAATACGAATCCGAGGCGGCGGCGCTCCATATAGAGGTTCCTGATTCCAGACTCCTTCCCGTAGTCGCCGAGGTCGATCATCTGTGTGAGACAAACGACCTGGGAAAGATACCACGCAGTGCAAGCTTTGAGCGGCTCCACCTCGATGTCGAGGAGCGAGTGCGCCTCCGAGAGCGAGTACAATTTTATTCCTCGTTAGATGACATCAGCCCGGAGCGCGTTCGAGGGTTGAGCGTTGATGATGCACGCAGACTCTTCCCCCACCAACGGGTAGCGATCGAGTGGTTACGTGAGTTCCCGCACGCCTTCCTAGGGGACGACATGGGGCTCGGTAAAACGCTCTCAGTTCTCTCTTACTTTGCAACTCTGCGCCGCGAGGAGGGCTATAAACGCCTACTCGTTGTGTGTCCGAATTCCTTAACACGAAACTGGGTCCGTGAGGCGACAAATAGAATTCGTCAACCCAACTTGACTCACTGCGCTTGACTATTTGATTAAAAACATTCGCGAGATATTTTTTTCTGATCTCTGTTGGAATCAGCTTTTGGAACAATTTCTTGATGAATTCCGTTTCACCGTCATTCCATAGATTCGAAACACCATATTTGACAAATAAATCATCAAATGAGATTTCCACAATTTCTTCAAGACCCATTTCCGAAAAGTACTGACCAGAAATTTTCACTAATTCCTTCGGAGTTATGTCTGAAGATAACAAAATGTGAATTTTATTGACATCCAACAATTTTCTTTCAAAGATTGCTTCAGTTGGAATATAAAAAGTACCACTTGCCTTTCTTGCTAATAGCGACGGTAAAACATAATCAATGCAATCTCGGTAACCATCGTCAAATGTCAACCAGATCTTATTTTCAGGCTCAGCGCCGCTTTTACCAAGCGCTAATAAATCGTTACCTAAAACAAAATCAAACTTCTTAGCCATCAAATCTAATTGCTGGTCAAATAAATCAAGATCTAAAACATTATGTCTCTCAGATATGCGCTTATTTTTCGGGCGGACATAGTGATACATCAAAATAGGCAAACGCACAACTATCAAATCTACACTGATAATCTTTACAACAGTAACTATTGGAATATCAAAGAAAGTAGTCCATGGAGCAACAAATCCAAACCCAGAAATATTTTGGTAGCGAAGCCGAACGATGGGATGCGCAGGCAAAAAAAATGGAATACAACACAATCACGGACAGGAACAATACGGTCTTGGATAGTTTTCGTAGACATGGCAGCGTCACAAACTTTCTTGATGTTGGTTGTGGCACAGGTCAATTAACCATTCAAATTGCAGATCTCGGCGTTGCTGCAGTGGGTATTGACTTTGCTCCGGAGATGATCGATGTCTGTCGCAAAAATAGCATTGCCGCTGACTCAACTGCGAACTTCAACTGCGCCTCAGTCTTTAATTACGAATTTAAGGCTGAATCATTTGATTTAGTAAGCGCACAGGGTTTTATTGAGTACATTTCCGAATCAGAGTTAATCGAATTTATAAAAATATTGAGTCAGATTCTTAGAAAGAATGGCATGGCTGTTGTTGGCAGTCGAAACAGACTTTTTAATGTTGTTTCAATGAATGAGTACACTCAAATGGAGATTGAAATAGGTGCGATTCCACACTTAATCTCTGAATCTATTTCAGTGCAGATGTCTCCCTCACAACATTCACTCTTCGAAACACTGAACCAATTTAATTT
>JALRCK010000124.1 GCA_023262305.1 Deltaproteobacteria bacterium | reverse complement strand
CACAATCCGGCTGGGATTAGAGCTTTCATTGACCACTTAAGTCGAACCAATCAGCGTGGCATTGACCTTACGTTTGGTGTTTTGGATACGAAGAACTGGCAGGAGATGATTCAGCTGCTCGCTCCGTTTGTCGGGCACTGGAGAGTCATCCTTCCTGAATCTGAACGTGCCATGCCTCTTGAGCAGGTTCATAAGGAGATCTTACTATCGGGTAATGAGGTAAAAATATCCACCTACCAGAACGATTATGAACGCTTGGTACGAGAGCTCCTTGATCCCTCTCTCGATGGAACCCGTTATGTGACAGGTTCGATGTATATGGTTGGAAAGATCCGAAACATGCTCGCTCTTCCATGGAAACCACTATGGAAGAAGCGCTCGTTATAGAACGCTATTTGCCATGCGTGGGGTGATTTCATCTTGCGTCTTCTGTAAGTCATTGTTATTGCGACTAAAGACCACTTTTTTGGGTTGGCAGTAACGATTTTTCACATGAGTCATCCTGGCACTGATAGTCATCAAGGAAAGGATCGGAGCAGAGGGCTTGTCTTTGTTTGGCTCGTCCTCGGCGCGATCTTCACGTTGGGGATCTTTCTACGTTCGTATAATCTCGACGGGTTTCCCAACTACATCCACAACGATGAGTCGGCTCAGGCCATCTACGTAACGGCTCCATTCTTTGAGAATAATCCGCCATCTCCAATGTGGGGCTTTAATAACTTCGGGCGTCACCCGAATTTCGGAGCGTGGCTGACCACCATGTCCGTGAAGTGTTTCGGCGGCAAGACCCTCTTGGCCATCCGAATTGGCTCAATGATATGCGGGGTACTCTCAATCGTTTTTTTCGCGCTCTTTGTTCGTTCGTGGCTCGGTCTACAAACCACGCTCTTCTTTATGGCAGCGGTTGTACCCTTTCATCTCCATGTTTTCTATTCGCGCACGGGGTTTCACTACATTCATGCTGCGACATTCGCGGCGCTTGTATCATTTCTTTTCGGGCGGGTCGTGAGAAGTCCGTCAGTAAAAAATTCCTTGTTTCTTGGACTCGGGTTGGGCTTCGCCTTAATGGTGTATGCAGCAACTTTGGTGTTGCCAGTGGCGCTGCTGGCAGGGCTCTTGCCGTTTGTTTTGAGCCCATCGCTCAGGGATCAGTACAAAGGAAAGCGGCTGAAAGGTTTAGGAGTTGTCGTTGCTGCGATCGTTGCCGGAGTTCTCCTATCGATGGGGCAGCATCTCTATCACATCGTTCAGAGTGGCTTCACCTCTCGCCTTGATTCTCAGTCAGTGCTCCACCGAGTTCCTCTTGAGCAACGTGGTGGGTTCCTCTCTCATCTCGATATTGTGTGGGCTAGCCTTGAGCGCACGTTGTGGTTCTTCTTTCACAGCGATGGGGCAGGGCAGTATGGCTTCTATGGACCTCTTCTTGAAAAAATCTCCTACTCCTTCGCAGGACTGGGGCTTGCGGCGCTGGTCTACCGGTGCTGTCGTCTTGACCCGAATGCAATCTACACCCTCGTGCTGGGTGTGGCGACGATAGGGGGCTCTGCGCTGATGATCGAAGCGAACTTCTCGCCGCATCTTATCATTTTTGCGCTCTTGATTCCGTTATTGTGCGCGATGGGGGCCTCTACACTCTGTCAGATCGTACGCCTGCGCTCCCTCGTTCTGTCAGCTGTTCTCTCTGCCGTCGTTGTGGTTCCGTGGACTCAGTGGAATTACGATTTTGTCGCGTCTCGGGATGGCAGAAAGATGGACCTTGATACTTTCTTACTTCGCTTGCCGATAGATCGAAGCAGCGTGAAAACACTCATGAACTTCACCCCATTTTACGCAAATCTGCGGGAATCCTTCTTTCAACTTCGCTACCCGAATGCTCGGGCTAAGGAGGTTACGCCCGGTGACGTCCCTCAACAGGTAGGTGAGGTTATTTCAACTCAAACATGCCCGTGCCTCATGGTTGTCCCACGGGCAGCCACGGGGGCAACCAGTCAAAAATTGACTCAGAGCTCGCGCCAATTTCAGATCTTCAATGTGCCTCGATACGAGGCTGATGTATTCCTGTTGCAATAGAAGGGACAGCCCTAACGTGGAAGCAAGAACAGCAAAGGGGCTCGCCCAACATCACGTTCCACTCTCGTTCGCTTACGGAGGCTATTCAGGGGGCTCATCGAAGATTCACAGAATTCACTTTTGGGCCGGTTGAGGCAAAAGTCTTGTATATCGAGTAACTCGGAGGAACTCATGAGATCCCTTCAACCCCAATCAACACCTGAGAAGCGTGCCTCGGTAGTCTTTGTGATCGCAGCTGTATCCCTCCTCATCGTGGGCGCCGCGATGAGACTCTGGAATCTCAACGACCTCCCCCAACAGGTGCATAATGATGAATCCACCTCTATCGTTGATGGGATAATGCATTTTATGCCGGCGGGAAGGGGAGGATGGGCTCTTTTTGGCTCCGCCTTCGGTGGACATCCCAATTTAAGCTACTGGATGAATGCATTACCGAGCAGAGTTATCGGTGAGGTCTCCTTGTGGTCAGCCAGAATGGGCTCAGCTCTCGCTGGCACATTCTCGTTGATTGTGTTGGCTCTCTTTGTGTGTAAGGCCTACGGTCGTCGAGTTTGTATTTTCTTTCTTCTCTTCATTATTCCATACCATTTACACATCCACTTCTCTCGCACTGCGTTTCCATATGTCTATGCACTGGTAGGAATGGGGATGGTGAGTTACGCCTTCGTTCTGTTTCTCAAGGCGCCGTCTCGATTATCTGCGTTGGTCACAGGGTTGGTTATGGGCGTTGCTGCGCTGACGTATCCAGCAACACATGTCTTACCAGCAGCGATCATCGCTGCGGTTGTGATTAAACTCTGGCCTGATTTAATGAAAGGGGAGGGGGCTGGTCGCGGGAGCTATCGATTTCTCACCATGTCCCTCTGTTTTATTCTCGGTACTCTCATAGCCCTGGCGCCTCACATCATTTACTCGTACCGCTATGGGTATTCAAGTCGTTTGACTCAGACCTTTGTTCTTCATGAGCATAACCTCCGGCACCTCGGTCCTCAAACAGGGAACCCTGCCGTTACACCTGCTGGAGTTGTATGGTTCAATATGCAGCGAACAGCGCGGATCTTTTATTCGGGCGATACAGCTGAGCAGTACCAATTTCACGAGAATCCCTTTCCGTTGTGGGGCGCATGCTTGGCGGCGCTCGGAGCCGTGGTGCTTGTAGCCAAATCGTTTCGGCGAGATCCGGTGGCGATCTATGTGGTCGTAGCAGGTATCGCCAGTTTTGTTGCATCTGGGCTGATGGTAGAGGGGAACTTTTCACCTCACCTTATTCTTTTCGCTGTCATTACACCCCTCGCGATGGCTCTTGCCGTTGACAAGATTGTGGGGTGGCTTCGACTGAACTATATCGTAGTGTTGGTGCCCCTTTCAGTGGCACTCGGAGTTGTCTGGGCGGATTGGAACTGGAAGTTTTACAATCGGGTGGTCAGCACCGATCGTTCGCGTTTAACTCGGGCTGTGACCTATCTGTTGCGCCTCCCCATTACTACCAAAGAGGTAACCACGGTTATTGGAGCGGCGGGGGTTGATGTGTATCCTGACGAGTCCTACTATCAGCTCATATACCCACGTTCAAAGCAGTTCCAGTTGGGTAAAGATGCCTCTGTAGCGCAGGTTGTAGAACTCGTAGTGAAGCGCCCAGGATCGGCTGTTGTCGTTGAAGATGAGGGCAGCGTGGACCAGGTGCGACAGGAGCTTGAAAAATTGGGTAAGAAGGTAGACTTGTATCGGTATCCGCAGTTCCCGGCGATATACCTCTACGTTCATGAGTAAGAGAAGGGTTCCTTTAACGTATGTCACTCGCGCTCGACATCACAAAAGTTCTCAAGGAGTGGCGCGAGCTCATTCATCGAGAGCTCGTGTCGGTCGGCCAAAGTTCTTTAGGGGATAGTAAGAGTCTTCAGGCAGCAACTACCTATGTCCTGCAAGGGCACGGTAAGCGGTTGCGGGCGTTGCTGGCTCTCGCTATCTGTTGTGATGTAACGAAAGGACCAACGACGCCACCGCGAGCGTTACGTCCGGGACTTGCCCTTGAAATGCTCCATGCGGCATCCTTGGTGCACGATGACCTTCCCGCGCTGGATAACGATGACGTGCGTCGAGGGCGCCCCTCGTGCCATCGGCAGTTCAATGAGGCGACAGCGATCCTTACCGGGGATTACCTGGTAGGAAGGGCGTTTTCAGTCGTCGCGGATGGTAGCCTTTCACCGCTTCAGCAGTTAAGGGTTCTCGCCACCCTGGCACAAGCATGGGGAGACCTGTGTATGGGACAGCAGGTAGACATCGAGAAGCCTACCGAGCCCAAAGAGGTCTTGAGGCTCATGGAGCTGAAGACCGGAGCGTTGTTCGGCGCTGCCGCAGCATGTGGTGCGATCTGTGCCGACAGAGACGACTCAGGAGTGCGGCGCTTCTACGAATGGGGTAAAAAGTTGGGAGTTCTCTTCCAAAGGCTCGATGACATCAGTGATGGCGACGGACTAGCTGACGCGTCATTCAACCGCGATACGGAGATTGAGGCGTTACGAGCGGAGCTTCGGTCGTTGCACGATTCAGCCATTCCTCTATCTGAGGCTGTCTTTCGGCTCGTTGTGGGGGAGGAAGCATGAGTGCGTCGCACCCTTCGTTTGAAGCGACATTTCTCAAGCTCAGCGAGGCTGTTCGCCAAGAGGGTGGGGTAGTGCTCTCCATGTGGCCAAAGAGAAGGGGGACAACCACGGTCATAGAGGTTACCCAGAAGATCGATGGCTCACTTGTTTCTGAGGCTGATATGGCTTCAAACGAGCTGTTGACCAAGGCGCTTCACACGCTCTATCCGGGCGACTTCATATTCTCTGAAGAGGTCCTGTGTGACCCGGGAGTGGTATTCGCCTCAAACCGCACATGGATTATTGACCCACTCGATGGCACATCTGCTTTCCTAGAGGGTCGGGATGACTTCTCTATCCTGGTGGGTCTAAGTGTGGGGCACTCGCCCCATTCGGGGGTGATGTTTTTCCCCGCGCGCGACCAGATGTTGCTCGCGCAGCCTGGAGCGGGTGCTTTTCTGAATGGCAAGAGAGTAAAGGTATCCGAGATGGAGAGGGCAGGAGATGGTCGTGTTTACATACGTCGTTTCGAGTCGACGGCTCCTCACCTGGCGTCTCCGATGATGGACTCTGGGCTTGCGTTGGCAAAGGTAGCCATCGGTGAGCTCGATGGAGCCATCATTAAGATGGTCACTCACCGGGAGTGGGATATTGCGGCACCAATGGCGGTATTGAAAGAAGCCGGAGCGGTCGTAACTGATGAGTTCGGTAAGGGGATCCCCCTAGGCACAGGCACTATCGGGTTTAATTACTTTGTGGCTTCGAATGGACATGTCCACGAACAGCTTCTCAAAATTATTCCAACCTAGGACAAGGCGTTTCAGCTAGTTACGCCACACTCAAAGGTCCTCGTATCACTTTTTGCTCATGAACCGGAAAAGCGGGGTCGATGTAACCCTATGTAAGGCAGTTCTGTCTAAGAATCCGGAACATGTATGGGAATTAGATATACTGAAGACCAGAAGCTTTTGATTACGGCGGCTCGTGAGGGACAGCTCGACATCATCAAAGACCTCAAAGCAAAAGGCATCGACCTGGACTGCGAACTGAAGTACGGCAGCAGCGCCCTGATGATCGCCTCCTCTCGCGGACACTGTGACATCGTGCGATTAATCGCATCTGCGGGTGGCAAGGTAAATCGTCGAAACAAATTTGGCATCAGCCCCCTCTCAGAGGCAGCTGAACGAGGACATCACCAAGTGTTACGCACCCTCGTTGAGTTCGGTGCAGACGTCAACATGCTGCACAACAACGGTGGAACCGCCATCCTAGCCGCCGCCGTCAGGCGTGATCTTAAGACGGTCAAGGTGCTCTTAGAGCTCGGAGCGAACGTGGATATCGAGAATTTTGACGGATGGAGCGCTCGCAAGTGGGTCCTCTCAGAGTCCGACCCTCGATTTCTGGAGGCCTTAGGTATCGTAAAACATGAGAGCCATGACGGAGCGATCAAGGTGGAGACTACGGTGGCCCAAGAGGATTCCCAATCTCATCGAAATCAGGTGAGCTCCGTGGGACAGGCATTTTGGACTGTTTTTATGAGAGCAGCAGCCTCTGGAGATCTCGAAACAGTGAGGCGCCTGGTCGACGACGGTGTTGAGATTAATGGGCAAAGCCCTAATGGAACAACTGCCTTGATGGCGGCTGTGAAGAATGGTCGCGCAGAGATTGCGTGCGAACTTGTTGAATTGGGGGCAGACCTATCGATATGCGACCAAGAGGGTCTAAACGCGATTTCGTGGGCTCAAAAGAAGGGGTTAACCCCGTTTCTCACGGTTCTCAAAGACAAAGACCTCCTCGGTGATGTCGTGGCAGAGGGCGACACCGATCCCTCGCACGTGGTTCAGTAAGATCCTTTTGCGTTGGGGGTCGCCCGTTACCCCTGTTTGTGCAAGAATTCATGGAGCTTGTCCACGCTTGAGGGATCTCCATGGAAATTATCACAGAGCTTTTCAATTTCATCATTCACATCGATGTTCGTCTTGCTGAGCTGGCTCGCGACTATGGTCAGTGGGTATACGGCAT
>JALRCK010000123.1 GCA_023262305.1 Deltaproteobacteria bacterium | reverse complement strand
ACACATCCGTGCCCGTCTCGTCATAACGATTACATCTCGCAACCTGGAGGGACCGCGTACTCGCGGTCCGGTGCGGCAACCGCACTTACATGATGGACTGTTGATTAAGGCTCAATTCGCCGCGTTTGTGCATACCCGGACCGCGGGTACGCGGTCCCTCCACATGCGCATCCTTCCTACTTCACCGCCACCCGCCGAACATGCCCCTTCACGATCGCTTCGCGGCGCGCCTCGGTGAGGACCGACGAAACGGCCGCACTCACATTCAAACTCTCAAGGGGCCCGATCCTCGGAACAACAACACGCACATCCGCCGACTCAAGCGCAGCGGACGAAAGACCGGTCCCTTCAGCGCCAAACATCAACACGATCTTATTGCTCCATTTAACGGAATACACCGAACGGGCCTCATGCGGAGTGGTTGCGACAAAGGACCACCCCTTTTGTTTGAGCGCCCCAAACGTCGGACCGTAGTCCTTCGTGAAAGCGATCGGCAGATGCTCCGCCGCTCCTTCCGCTATTCGACACGCCGCCCCCGAGATTGCAGTCACATTTTGAGATTGCAGGAGCACCCCGTTGACTCCAAAGAAACACGCCGTGCGCAATATCGCCCCGACGTTGTGAGGATTCTCAACCCCCTCCATCAAGAGGATCACCCCACGCTGAAGATCAGTAACCTTCTTCACTAACTCACTCGGCGAACAGAGCTTTAAGGGCCGAGCCTCAAACATCACACCCTCATGGTGCTCAGTTGCCGCCACACGCGCGACCTCATCGTAGGAAGCCAATTTATAGGGAACCCGACGCCTCTCAGCCCACTCAAGAACGTGGTCAAACGCCTCTTCGCGCTCCTGCGTAACGAATATCCGCTTGATATCCTCTCGCCGCTTCTCAAAGATAGTGAGACAACACTGCACACCGTAGTATTTCGTGCGCGGCTCTTTATCGAAGTGTGGAGGAGTATAGCGGCTTTCACCTCGCCCTTTGCCCCCCTTTGTGGTACTCGAATGTGACTTACGTATGCCCATATCCGCGCCTGACCGACATATCTGCGTTACCCGAAAGGGACATGAAGGCTTCATACCCCAAGAGCTCGCCCCTCTTGTTATGAGCTGCCAGTGTACCCAGCTTGCCCCCGGGGTGGTAGAGCTAACGGGGGTCGATATCCCCTTTTTAGCCGCGAATCCCGTCCTTTTTGCCCGACAGATCCTCCCCAACGCCTCGCTCCTTGAGGGAACCTCGATTAAAACCATAGCGCAGTCGATCGTGACCGAACTCATCGAGCGACTCGGAGATGAAGCCGGGGAGTGGTGTTTTCACATCTTTGATCCCGCGGCCGTAGAGACCGGAGAGGAGTACAGCCGTCCCCGCCTCATTCATCAAGAGGTGTCAAACCTTTTGAAACAACGGAGACGATCTCTCCTCAAAGGGATCTCCCAGGAATGCACTCCGCATACACCACTTGTGCAAGTTCTCGTTGCCTCACCCACGCTCAATTTTATGAGCGTCACCGCGCCAGAGCTGCGACAGAGCCTGCGATCAAACATCAGCACCCATAGAGCTGGATACGTCGATATCCCCGATGACAAGACCCCGCCCTCGCGCGCGTTTAAGAAACTCCTTGAGGCGATCGAAGTCTTTCACCTCAACCCAAAGCGTGGCGAAAGCTGCGTCGACCTCGGCGCATGTCCGGGTGGATGGACCCATGTCATGGTTGAGCGAGGGCTCAAAGCTACGGGCATCGACCGCAGCCCGCTCGACGAGCGCCTCATGCGCAATAAAAACGTCACCTTCATCAAAGGCGACGCCTTCACCTGGCTCCCCAAAGAGCCCGTTGACTGGCTCATCTGCGACGTCATCACCTCCCCTGAGCGAACCCTTTCCATCCTAGACACATGGCTCGCCAAGAAGCTCTGCCGCTCCTTCTGCGTCACCGTGAAATTCAAGGGCACCCCTGACTTCAACAACCTTGTGAAGATTCGCCACCTCCTCACCGATCACACATCGTGGTTCGACGGCAAACAGCTCGCCAACAACAAGAATGAATTGACTATTGTGGGCGTTACGAAGACCTAGATCTTCTACAATCGCCCCCAGAGGGCCCGTGTCCACACGGGCCGGGTATGAACCGTTGTGAAGAATTGGATCGCAAGGATTGTTGCGTAACGAAACGGCGACCGCCGCACCGGCCCGTCAGGAGACGGACCCTCCGGATGCGCGGGCATGCCCATAGTTGGCCACCCGTTTCTACAAATCCCTCCTTGCGCTCTCCCGCCATCCCGCCGATCCTCTCTCCCATGAAAAAGACACCCCAACCTTTCCGCGCCCATCCTTGGCACGGCGTCCCTTCCGGACCCGACGCTCCGACACTCGTTACCTGCTACGTTGAGATCGTCCCAACTGACACCATGAAGTTTGAGGTCGATAAACATACCGGCATCCTGCGCCTCGACCGTCCTCAAAAGTTCTCGAACTACTGCCCCGCCGTCTACGGCTTCATTCCACGAACACTGTGCGGTAAAGGTGTAGGAGACCTCTGCTCAAAGGCGACCGGCAAAAAGAATATCGTCGGTGACGGAGACGCGATGGATATCTGCGTGCTCACCTCGCGGCCCATCTTGCACAGCGACATCATCCTTCATGCTCGCCCCATCGGCGGCTTTCGAATGATCGATGGCGGCGAGGCCGATGATAAGATCATCGCAGTTCTCGAGAACGACGAATCCTACGCCTCCACCGAGGAGCTCTCAGATGTTCCTAAGGGAACCATCGATAGGCTGCACCACTACTTCCTCACCTACAAACAGGTCCCAGGCTCCAAGAGCCGGCCCAAAGTCGAGGTGAGCAAGGTGTACAATCGAAAGACTGCATATGCCGTGATTCTGGAGAGCATGCGAGATTACGAAGCGAACTTCCTTCGCTAAGGAAAACCCCGTCCTCCGTTAGGGCGATTACGCCGCTTCTTGGTTAGGGTCTTGTGTATTCGCACCCACCTGCCCTACTGCACGCCCGGGTGACGCTATCGCGATCAGGGATACTCCACCGAACGGTAGGGTCAGCAGAGAATCGATCGGCTTTAGGATCGGCACCAGACGGTCGAAATTTTTCGTATCGCTTACTCTCAGCGTCCGTCGTTTACACACACACCCGGCCCACCACCAACCAAGCGCACCTACCAGGTTATGCGGGAAGAGTGTCTTGATGTGGAAGCCTGTTACACCAAGAACCCGCTGAAGCTCCTCCTTGGTGTACCTACGGAAATGACCAAGGTCCTCATCTAAGCCGTTGAAGATTGCCGGGTTTGAGGGAACAAGCAGGATCAGTTTTCCATCCGGCTTGAGAAGCTGCTTCATGTTCTGTAGAGCCGTCTCATGGTCTTTAATATGCTCAAGCACATTCGAACATATGATCGTGTCGAAGGACCCCTTCACCAGCTCTGGGGGTGGCGGATTCTCGGCGTTCCAAACGGCGCTCGACAACTTCTCATCATGACCGAAGCGGTCCTTGAGCGTCTCAAGGGATGATGCGCTTAGGTCTGTCGCTGTCACCGAGGTAACATGGCTTCGACTTAAGAGCTCCGCTACGATGTTTCCGATACCTGAGCCAACCTCCAAAACCTTTGGTCCGATAAAGTCGTTCACCCGTTCACAGATCCAAGCGTTGTACCGACGAGCATCCTCAAACACCTCGAGCGTATCAACGCCGACATCTCTTTGAGCCGGTGGTGAAACCATCGCGCCATGAATTGCGCCGATATCCTTCACAAAATTGCCTCTGCCGAGCGAGAACCTCACGACGTGGAAGAGAGCCGCAATACCGTCACGCCAGGTGATCTTCTTTCCTTCCGCGTACGAGCGCCCGTAGTATCGGATCGGCACCTCGTATACAGCGCACCCCAGCTTCGCCACCTTAGCGGTTATCTCAGGCTCAAAACCAAACCTGTCGGACGTAAGCTTAATGTTCTGAATGATCTCCCGCTTGAACGCCTTGTAGCACGTCTCCATGTCGGTGAGATTGAGGTCCGTAAAGAGGTTCGACAGAAGCGTAAGGAACTTATTCCCCAACGAATGTCGGAAGTATAAAACGCGATGCTCCACGTACAGGAACCGAGAGCCAAACACGACATCAGCTCGCTTCTGTTCAATTGGCCGGAGCAACGGCTCAAAATCATCTGGATCGTACTCAAGGTCCGCATCCTGAACTATCACGACGTCTTTCGTCGCCAACTCAAATCCGGCCCGGAGCGCGGTACCCTTCCCGGCGTTCTTCGGCTGCAAGACAACTCGAATCTCAGGATCGTTCTCAAACGATTTTAGGATCTGCCGGGTGCCATCAGTGGAGCCATCATCAATGATGATGATCTCTTTCTCTCGTGGGCTTTGTTTTACCCGCCGAACGATCTCTCGGACCGTTTTACGCTCATTGTAGACGGGGATAACTACACTAAGTGAAAGAGAATTATCTGACATGAAACTAAACCTCAGGAAGTTTATTCCGGACCCATGGGAGAGTAGACCATTGAAGGCAGGGACATCAAGTTAACCTATTCCGAATTGCTCTATCTCGCCGCCAGTCCCACTCCCGCTTATCCCTCGTGGCATACCAGCAGCTGACAATAGGACTTGTCACAAACTGATACCTTTCACAGGACCGTTTCGCCTCAATCCGCTTCTCATGCAACCACCAGACATCACAAGGATTTTCCGTATACTCCTCGTGTAGTTGCCGCCGACTACGTTGAACCGGAGCGATGCTAATTCATGCGAGATAATCTAGAGCACCTGAGCCTCTTGAATTTAATACAGGAGCGTCTCCGGTAACACTCGCCCCTCTACCACAACGGAAACACCCTTCACGGGCTGAATCAGGTCTGCCACGATCGGCCCTGACTCATCGGAAACAAACCACAAACGATCCGCTCTAACATATAAATCGGACTGAGAGGCTAGCGCTGGTATCACTGCCGCATACTCCATATCTTTTTGTCTAACGGTGATCGTGAAACTAGTGTTGCGACCGGGCTCCACTTTATTGTTAGCAATTGATCCATCCCTCGTAATATGGATGACGGGTTCACAACCCATACCGCGGTTCCCCAGAACACACGTTGGATAGCTGCCGATTGAGCTTAAATTCGGGAGGAAACCCAAATTGAGCTCGCTGCCCAGAACCTCACGCCATGGCGTTGCATCAGACGAAGGGGTATCAAGTCTCTCCAAAAACCAATAATCCCCAAACACTCCCACTTTGCGATAATGTGCGAAAACATGTTTGAAGATTAAGGGCACACGCACTACATTAGGCACTCCATCAAAAGACTGACTGGAAGTATTCCATACGACGACCGATGGTTTCTCCGCGTCAAGCCAATTCACAATATCTATTTGGTCCCGAACATCCGACGAGTTGTAGAATGAGATAAACGGAGGCGGTTTCTGTCTAAAAACATTATAGAGAAAAGCCTCATCTCCTAGGACAAAAAACGTTCGAGAACCTTTTGTCGCTGCAGTCATCTCAAGTAAACGATGCAACTCGTCAATGACAGGATAAACCTTCAACAAGCGCTCTTCAGAGAAAAAATACCGATAAGATTCCCGCCCTGAGTTACGCGGCAAGCTGGTAAGCTGAAGCCCCTCAAGCAAATTTTTCGGCGCTGCCGTCACGATCCGTTGGACGTCCCCCGCACCTGCTGAACTAGTCGAAATGTAGAGTATCATGCCCAACCAAGCGTACAGCGCGAGGACCTGACTTCGGGTCCAGCCGTGCCGCACAACCCATAAGATCAACACAGCTCCTACCAAGACGAAGGCGATAAACTGATTCGCCATGTGGGGACGAATGAGGTGCTTACCAAAAATGCACATACTCGCTGTACCTACGGCCAGGGCAACAACTGCTACATCTCGCCGAGGTCCTGTAGAGAGGCTACTGGCACAAAACACCCCCCACGCCATGATTATGAGGCTACCGCCTAGAACTCCGCCCTCCAAGGTTATAGGATTCGACAACCAAGCGCTTATATTGCCTGCGACCGATGAGGATATCGCGGAGGACCCCAATCGAGAGTAAAGCCTGACGAGACCATCAGCTTGGTCGGTGGCATTGATGTAACAGAGAAAAGCGATGAGGATTGCACAGCCGCTGATAAGTCCAGCTCCGAGAGGTTTACAAACCTCAGACACGAAGCGCAACCAACGCCTCGATACAACGGAGTACACAAGCAGTACGAGGAATGCCGGTAGCGCATAGAGGGCCTGGCTCGGTTCAAAAATTGAGCAATATGCTCCGAAGATTCCAAACAATACCCCGACGAGAGTACGGGGCGAGCACAGCACAATGACGGAGAAAAAGAGAACAAGGTCCAAACAAATAAAGTAACGATAGGTGCCCCGCACCAGACCTGAGATATCCAAAAACAGCAAGAGAACGACTGTCGAGAGCGCCCAAGCACGCTGCCTTCCAAGCAACCGATAAAGACAACTAGCTAGAACAACGTAAATGAGGACGGTATGCCCAAGCATGGCAACCATAGCCATAGGGGAACGCCCCATGGCGAAAATGGAGAACCCGTAGGGAAACCAGAAATCCTTGAAGGGAAGGAACCCCTCCTGCCAGAGATAGTTCCACGTTTCGATGTTGAGCGAATCGTAATCCAAGGGGAGCGCACGATCACTAAGGGAACTATATGCAGCGCCCATATC
>JALRCK010000122.1 GCA_023262305.1 Deltaproteobacteria bacterium | reverse complement strand
CTTTTACCGTAAGGATCGCCTTTGCGTGACCGACCGAGATCAGGCCTTCACGCAAAAGGTCCAGTACCGCCTGCGGGAGCTTCAGGATTCTAACCAGATTTGCGACCGTTGCACGGTCCTTTCCGACTCGAACAGCTACCTCTTGAGCATTCAGGTTGAACTCCTCGATAAGGCGCTGGTATCCCTTCGCCTCTTCAAGTGGATTGAGGTTAAGTCGCTGGACGTTCTCAACAAGAGCCACCTCGAAGGTCTCACGATCCGTCAAATCCTTAATGATTACAGGGACTTGAGAGAGTCCTGCTCGTATAGAGGCTCTGAACCTTCGCTCGCCGGCTACGATCTGATACCCACCTGCAAAGGGTCTTACCAAGATAGGCTGCAGTACTCCGAGGGACTTAATAGACTCAGTGAGTTCTGAGATCTCCTGCTCAGGGAAATCAACACGAGGCTGCTCCGGGTTTGCAGTAATCCGGCTGACATCGATGTATGAGACCCCTGCCCCCGGCTCATTTGAGACGGTATCGCCGGTGTTCTCCGCCGAAGTCGTTACTAATGGTGTTGGCGTTGGTGGTGCTACCGGTGGCGTTGCAGCAACAGGTGCAACAGACGAAACAAGGGCGCTTAGTCCCCTACCCAGTGCCATTCTCTGATTCTTTTTTACTCCCTGCACGCTATCTCCTTCTGATATGCGATCGTTAAAATCTGTTCCACGTGGAACACGACCTAAGCAGCCTTAGCGCTACCCGGCTCGTTATTGAGGCTTAGACGCTCTATGAGTTCACCAACTACGGCGAGGTAGCTCTTAGCTCCTGCGCTGGTTGGGTCGTACACGCAGATGGGCTGACCATGACTTGGGCACTCTGAGAGCTTAATATTCCTTGGCACCCGAGTTTTCAACAGCTTTTCCCCAAAGTGGCGCTCCGTCTCTTCACGAACCTGCAGGCTTAAATTGGTGCGAGCGTCGTACATGGTAAGGAACACACCGAGTATCTCAAGCTTTGGATTAAAGGTCTGCTGAACAAAGGCTATGGTCTTGAGAAGACCGGACAATCCCTCTAATGAGTAGTACTCAGCTTGCAGAGGTATGAGCACTTTGTGCGCTGCACCAAGTGCGTTGAGGGTTAAAAGACCGGAGGATGGAGGGCAGTCTATAACGATAACATCGTAGTCTTTTTCCACAGGCGCCAAGGCGCTGCGAAGAATCAACTCTCGCCCGGGAGTCTTTCCGATCTCAAGCTCAAGGCTCACGAGGTCATGTGAACCCGGCACAACTTTCAGTCTCTCGATTGGTGACTGAACAATGAGGTCCTGGAGCTGAAGGCGTCCAAAGAATATATCGTAGAGGTCCGCGCCCTCTGGATGCATCGGAACACCTACACCACTGGTGGCGCTGGCTTGAGGATCAAAGTCGAGGAGGAGAACATTAAAACCGAGGAGAGCAAGCTGCGCAGAGATACTTACGGCGCTAGTCGTTTTTCCAACTCCGCCTTTTTGGTTTGAGAGAGCGATGACCTGCGCCATATTTCTAAAAGATTCCTTATTTCAGAGAGCGGTTAGAGGTACCATGAGTTCCTTTTGATAACAATATCAAAGTATCGTGAAGCACAGATTCTTACGAGAGAGCGTTCCACGTGGAACAGGGAGAGAGAATGGAATGGGAGGTGTTCCACGTGGAACAATTAAGCTTGACGTGCAGCAACGGGCCAAGAGGGTGTTCCACGTGGAACAATCACTACAAGAAACCAGACCCCTGAGGCGTTCCACGTGGAACAGTCAACCCCGACCCACAGCTACACAGCCGTTCCACGTGGAACAAACAGGCACGCGGCGCCGGAGGGTAGGGGAGCTATGCCTTTAGATCCGACACCGACACGCTCTTCGAGTAAAAAACTCACCACACGATGGACGAGCCGGTGAATATAAGTTTAAGGTCTTGGGCGATTCGCAAAGGGTGGCTGGTATCGTTATCTCCTACGAATCTGTTCCGTCTTGTTAAAACGGCAGAATGCGGCGTATCTGTTTCCTGTTAAGAGGCTCTATATAGATACGACCGGGCGGCACAAGTGAGTCCACACATGTGTGCTTCCTGTTGGCAAGCCCCCTATCCCATTGTTTTAACTGCTTTTTTCATGACTGGTGTTGGGATATTGCTACAAAAATCACTCAAGCGCCCGCCTCTTATCACTAGAGGAGTAGCCACCGGCGCTCACTAGTCAGTCATCAGAAGACACGATTCTATGATGGCGTCTATCTCACCATCTAAAACCGAATTTACGTCTGATGTTTCGTAGTTGCTACGAAGGTCCTTCACCAACTGATATGGCTGCATCACGTAGTTGCGCACCTGACTGCCAAAATCGATCTTCTTCCGAACGCCTTTGAGCTGGTC
Source organism: Deltaproteobacteria bacterium (assembly GCA_023262305.1). Classification (GTDB taxonomy): domain Bacteria; phylum Bdellovibrionota_C; class UBA2361; order UBA2361; family OMII01; genus OMII01. The sequence continues at coordinate 4,314 of JALRCK010000122.1, read as the reverse complement.
CATCTTTGCTTGCTGCTGCTCCTGCTCACGTTCAAAGAGCTTTGACTTCAAGATCTTCATCGCTCGTGACTTATTCTTGTGCTGCGAACGCTCACTCTGACACGCAACAACTATACCCGAAGGAATATGCGTAAGTCGCACCGCAGAATCGGTCTTGTTAACGTGCTGGCCACCCGCTCCTGACGATCGATAGGTGTCCACGCGCAGGTCAGCTTCATTAATCGTGACCTCAACCTCTTCCTCGATGTCCGGAGTAACACTTATCGACGCAAAGGACGTGTGGCGCCGCGCGTTGGAATCGAAAGGGGAGATTCGTACGAGTCGATGAACCCCTGACTCATTACGGAGATTGCCGTAAACATAGGGCCCCGATATCAGCACGGTGGCATTCTTAATACCTGCGCCCTCACCTGGCTGATAATCCATGATTTCAATGCCAAAACGCTTCTTTTCGGCCCAGCGAGTATACATACGCAGCAGCATATCAGCCCAGTCCTGCGACTCGGTTCCACCAGCTCCTGAGTTGATTTCAACGATTGCGTTCTGGCTATCGAACTCACCGTTCATCTTGCACTTGAACTCAAGCTCGCCAACGCTCTCTGTAAATTCCTTGAGGAGGCGGAGAGCCTCGGCTATCAACTCCTCATCACCGGACTCCCGACCGAGCTCAAGCGCCGCTTCGGTGTCTGCGTTGAGAGCTTCCAATTTTTTAAAGTGATCAAGCGTACCAACGCTCTGCGCGCGCTCCCGCATCAGGGACTTGGCCTGAGCACTGTCGCTCCATATATCTCCAGCTTGGGATTGCCGTTCGAGCTCTTCGACCTTGGTCGTCAGGGTAGGGATGTCAAAGAAACTCCCTAAGGACTTGAACGCGTGCGGCGAGTCCTTGGAGTTTATACTTAAATTCAGATGGGTCGAACTGCACAGTCATGCAAAGGCGTATACGTTGCGAAAGGGGAGTTCGTCAAGGAGATGCGGCGTAGAGGCTACAGTGAGAGCTTCGCCCTGATGTATCGCTCCCGCCGCCTCATCCGCTGTGCCTCAGCGGCCGGGACCTTCTCGTGGTCATATCCACACAAATGCAGCACACCGTGCACAAGGAGCCTCACGAGCTCTGCCCGCTTGGTAACGCCGAAAGCCTTAGCTTGCTGTAAGGTCGTCTCCGCCGAGATAACAAGGTCCCCGAGGTAGGGTCCTGGGGCAACAGCCTTTCGCTTAGAACGACCGGAGATCTCTTTGGGATCAAACTGCGGAAAGGAGAGTACGTCGGTAGCCTTGTCCTTGCGGCGATACTCTCTGTTTAAAACTCGAATCCGAGCGTCGTCGGTGACAACGAGGTGGATTTCACACACCTCTGCGATGGCGATATCCGAATCGACATGCTGCAGAACCTCTTTCAGCACCCGTTTGATCCAGGGGGAGGGGATACCAAGCTTCCTGCTCTCAATCGTGAGGTGAACTCTCCATGCTCGCGTCACACTTCGCGAGCCCTTAACTCCCTTCACTACTCGACCCCCAAGCGCTTTAAATTATCCCGTTTGCCATCTCTGCGTTGTCCATCACTCGATACGGTATCGTCGGCGTGGCTGACGCTCACCTTCTCGGCCGGCTCTGAATACGCCACTCGGTGATGATAGATGCCACTCAATACGCGCGTGAAGCATTTCGCAATAACGTGCAGGTCCCTAAGGGTCAGATCGCATTCGTTGAGCTCGCCACTTGAGAACACTTTATTGATCATCTTCTGCACAAGACCTTGGATCCTATCGAATGAGGGCTCACTTAAGGTCCGTGTTGCCGCTTCGATACCATCGGCTAACATTAAGAGCCCGGCCTCACGGGTCTGCGGCTTTGGTCCAGGGTACGAGAATGATGCCTTGTCCACCGATTCCGGGTCGTTACCAGCCTCTTCGGCCTCTTTGCGAGCCTTATCGTAAAAATACTCAATAGCCGAGGTGCCGTGGTGTTGGGCAATGAGGTCCTCAATAACTTGAGGGAGTCGGTGTTTGCGTGCAAGCTCAATACCTTCCTTCACATGGGCGCGAATAATCAGCGCCGACATAGATGCGCTGAGCTTGTCGTGGCGATTATCTCCCGGGGTTTGGTTCTCCACAAAGTAGAGAGGCTTGGTTGTCTTTCCAACATCGTGAAAGTAAGCACCAACTCGACACACCACAGGATTGGCTTCGATCGCATCTGCCGCCGACTCAACCATCATCCCGATTACCATCGAGTGGTTCCATGTGCCCGGGGCTTGCACGCTCAGCTCTTTAAGGAGCGGGTGGTCGAGAGTTGCCATCTCGATAAGGCGCATATCCGAGGCATATCCACTCAGGTATTCCACGACAGGGGTGAGCCCGACAGCGATAATACCACTTAAGCCTCCACTCACTAAGCATCCAAATATCCGAACGCTCGCATCTAGAGTACACGTTGGAGGGATTATCAAGAGAGACGCTACCGCAAATGGAAGCGCGGCGAGGCTTATCTTAAATGCCGCCTTGAGATACGCGGATCGGGAGCGAACTCGTATAAACTCAACGCACGCAACGATGGATGTTGTAAGGATCAACCCGGCTGTAATTCCTGGGGATGGCGCGTATGCCCCCATCAAGATCGTCTCAAAAGCCGCTACAAGCAACCCGATCTGGAGCCCAAGGATTGAGCGCGCTATCAACACGGGAAGCGCAAAAGGCATGCACAGGGCTAACGACTCGAGGGTCACGCCTCGCCACATATCGTGCATGTCGGCGTAGTTGATAATCGCAAAGGCGAGCACATTCCCTACAGCTACCAAGATGATCGAGCTTAGAACGAGGAGATACGTTAATACGTCGCCTTTCACTTCTCGGTCTTTATAGCCGGGTAGCGCTTGCGTAGCGGCAACATGAACAGCGAAGAGAGCGAACGCAATCGCGAGCCCTCGCATCACTCGCACGGAGGTTGGGAGAACCTCCGTTTGAGAGCCGAGGCACACCTCTGCGGCAACAACCACAAGTGCCTGGCAGCAACCTACCAGCAGGAAGCGAAGCCGGTCGGGTGTTAGGAGGTTGCTAGTCTTCGTCGCGGTCATAGGCTTGAATGATGCGCGACACCAGGGGATGTCGCACTACATCCTCATCGGTAAAGTGCACTATCGAAACACCGTCTGTGCTGCTCAAGATCTTCAATGCATGTGTGAGCCCCGACGTCATCCCTCGCGGAAGGTCTATCTGTGTGGGGTCTCCGGTCACCACGCACGTCGAACCAAAACCGAGACGGGTGAGGAACATCTTCATCTGAACAGGTGTTGTGTTCTGTGCCTCATCCAAGATTACAAAAGCATTTGAGAGGGTTCGACCGCGCATGAAGGCGAGGGGAGCTACCTCTACCACGCCCTTCTCAACCATCTCCTTTGCTCGATCGACATCAACCATGTCGTAGAGCGCGTCGTAGAGCGGACGGAGGTAAGGATTGACCTTCTCAGCCATATCACCGGGAAGAAATCCGAGCTTCTCACCTGCCTCAACGGCTGGTCTACAGAGAACTATCCGCTTCACCTCTTTGTTGACGAGGGCGGAGACCGCCATCGCCATTGCAAGATAGGTCTTTCCCGTTCCAGCTGGACCAACACCAAAGACAACGCTGTGATTCTTAATCTCCTCGATGTAGGTCTTCTGTTTGAATGTCTTGGGAACGATCTTGGTGCGCTTACCTGAGGTGCGAATCTGATCTCGGAAGAGCTCCGCGAGCTGAAGCCGCTGATTTCCCGAGAGCATCTTGATAGCCCGCTCTACATCTCCTTTAAAGATGACCTCGCCTTGCTCAATCAGCCCGCGTAACTGCGTTAACAGGGAATGCCCGAGCTCAACGTCGGTATCTTGACCGACCAACACGAGCCCGTCCGGAGACCGCCCGATCTTGAGTCCAAGCTCGCGCTCGATGACGCGCAAATTCTCATCTTTATCCCCTACCAACGCCTGAAGAACGCTCGCGTCGGGGAATCGTACATCCATCTCTTTGAGTGCGCCTTTAGGATCTCCTGCTCGTCGTCCGTATCCCGTCATCTCTTCTTCTTTTTTACTTCACCACGCTACTGTAGAGCACAACCAGGGGCACAATGATTGTGAGCTCATCGACTCGCTTCTGATTCAGTTCGATACGCCCCTCTTTACTGTCCTACCAGACATACCCCTTTAGGGGTAAAAGACCAACCTACCTTCATCGCTCTTCGACCGTCCTCCTTAAGGATACCACATACCGCGTAAACTCGCGGCACTAAATTCCATTTATCCCAATGATTTAGCTCGCTTGAGTTATTCGGCCACTATCTCG
>JALRCK010000121.1 GCA_023262305.1 Deltaproteobacteria bacterium | reverse complement strand
ATGCCTCGCAGAGGCTCACGCAAAGTAGCTCCTTGGTATTTTACGAAGCAGCAAGCAGCCGCGGCCTAATGATAGTACCGAACAGCGACTCTGGCAGGATGAAGCGGTAATGCAGAACCCTGTGCCTCGCTGCGCTGCCAGAGGTCACGCATGAGCAAGCGAGTCGCAAAACCGCCAACATTCGTACGATCGTGTCCTCGACGACGTGCAATCTCACCAGACACAACGGTGGCGAAGCTGAATCGACGCAACACCTTCATGCGGGGGATGAAATAGAGCGCGGCCCCAAGACCTGAGAGGAACGTCACTAAAATAAGAGCTGTTAGGCTTGTCAGCGTTGCGCCGTTCATTACCTCGACAGCCGAGGTCGTGAACGCTGTCAGACCCACCGCACTCAGCACCCACGCTCGCTTAGCCGGCTGGAGCTTTTTGATGAAGAGGCTATCGTCACTCACCCCCACATCGAGGAGATCATCAAGGTAAGATTCAAGAACCTCCACGGGCACAAAAGAAACTGCGTGCCCGAACTCTCGATTATGGCGCTGACCTGGGATGAGCGCACCGCAGATTCGCCGCTCATACTCAAGCAGAGCCCGCCCGGTTTGCTGATATTGTTCAAGGAGACGGTTGCAACCGCCAAAAGGGGAGAGGAGCTTGCCTTCAGAAATCGGTGCTGTCTTCATACCGTGGATGAGAGCATAACACCGCTCCCCTCACAATTAGCGTCGACAGCCTGCCGGGTGTTGCCAATTACCGGGACCGTCGGCTTTTCACCCTAACGGGCACGGGCTTGAGCCCCAAGAGGGCCGCTACGAGCGCTTCAAATATGTTAAAAAACTTTGGCATCGTCCTTCTCTATCAGAGTGGATGTTTATCCTTATCAATAGGATGATCGACACATTATTTATATTCTAAACATTTAAGGGTGATTTTGTACTTTTTTTGTGTCGAAGCCCGTAAGTAACTGGAAAGAGGATGAAATACATTCGTATGGGGGTCTTCCAAGTCACCTAAGTATGCGAGTACCATTGGGGGGTTAAAGATAGGTCATCTCAAAGTTAGCTATGAAACAAAATCTCGCTCTCGCGTTCATTACAGCGCTCCTCGCATCTGCCCCGCTCGCCCACAGTGAGGTCAAGATCGGCACCGTCGATGTAGCCCGAATCGTCAACGATTCCCCAGAGGCGGTAGCGAAGAAGAAAGAGCTCGATACATTCTCCGAAGAAACGAAGAAGAAGATCGATGCCAAGGGAAAAGAGCTCCAAGAGCTCAAAACTAAGCTAGAGGGCTCCAAAGTAGCCTCAGATTCCAAGGAAGCGGAGAATTTCCGCAACCAAGTTCGTGATTTTGAGCGGATGCGCGGTGATGCAAAAGCAGATCTGGAGAAGCGTTACCTCAAGGTGAACAAAGAGCTGACTGACAAGGTGTACGCCCAAATCGAGAAGTACGCTAAGGCGAACAACTACGATATTATCATCGATAAGAGCGATCGATATCGCGGACCTGTTCTGTTCGGCTCGTCCTCAGCTGATGTCACTGAAGACCTGCTTAAGAGCGCAAAATAGTCCGCGCGAAAGCTCTCAGAGATCTCCGTACGTGAGGTTCTTATACAACCCAAGTTCTTGGGGTAGCTGAACCACTCGCTCCTTGCGAAAGCAGAAACATTTATTGTCGCTCAGCTACCAGCAATCTATTTAGCTACCAGTAATTAAGAAAGCGGTACGTTCCTCCGACCTGTCCGGCATGAGGTGTATAGTTTTGAGCCTCCTGGCGTACTGGATCTGCGTAGTGCCCTCCGCATACGGATTGACCGGCCATCAGGGACAAACCACGAAAAAAGATTCCGCAGCAATCGCAAAACCCGCGAGAACGGTACCGTTGTCTCCTCGGCACCGAACTTTGTCCCTCCCAGCAACTCGAGCGAATCAGACACATCTCACCCTCGACCCTCCTTCCGTGGTGAGCGCACCTCAATCCTCAACCGTTGAAACGATCAGCTCACTCGCCAACGGCTCCGCTCCCCTTAATCCTTGGGTTCCAGAGAGGGGCGCCATCGGCGTCAGAGTTAAGGTGACCTGGTAGGTCCCTTTTCAGATTTCTTCCTCCCTTAAAATGCCTGGACTCTTTTTGCCACCTCTACCATAGTCGGCATATGGCACTTCCCGCTGTTGATACGCTCGCCTCTGCTCTGAAAGATACCTTTGGCTTCTCAGCCTTTCGACCCCTCCAGCGTGAGATCATGGAAGAGACCCTTGCGGGTCGCGATGTCCTAGCACTCCTTCCAACGGGTGGAGGAAAATCTCTGTGCTACCAGCTCCCCGCAATCGTTCGGTCTGGTCTCACCCTTGTTGTATCTCCCCTGATTGCCTTGATGAAGGACCAAGTCGATAGCCTTCTCGAAAATGGAGTGAAGGCAGCCTACCTCAATTCATCCCTCTCGGAGGATGAATCCAAGGAGATGTGGCGACAGCTTTTTCGGCGCGAGATCAAGATACTCTATCTCTCTCCAGAACGCCTCCTCCTTGAAGGCATGCTCGATACCCTTGAGCAGCTCAAGCTCGAATTTGTCGCCGTTGATGAGGCCCATTGCATCTCGTCGTGGGGGCACGATTTTAGACCCGAATACCGTGCATTAAAAGCGGTACGAGAGCGGTTTCCGAATGTACCGATGTTGGCTTTGACGGCCTCTGCAACTGAACGAGTGCGTCATGACATCGTTGAGATGCTCGCCCTCAAGAACCCGAAAAACTTCGTAGCGAGCTTTAATCGTCCGAACCTCGCGTATCGAATAGTTCCGCGCCTCTCACCCATCAAACAGATTCTTGAGGTCATAGAGGGTCACAAAGAGGAATCCGGTATCATCTACTGCTTGAGTCGAGCCCGAACTGAAGCGGTTGCCTTGGACCTCACCAAGAAGGGGATAAGCGCCGAGGCCTATCACGCTGGACTCACTGCTGAGGAGCGCTCGAGGCGACAGGAGCGTTTCGTAAAAGATGAGACTCAAGTCATGGTTGCGACGATCGCGTTTGGCATGGGAATAGACAAGCCTGACGTTCGCTTCGTCATCCATCACGACCTCCCTAAGAACATCGAGAGCTACTACCAAGAGACGGGTCGCGCTGGACGCGACGGATTACCGAGCGAGTGCGTCATGCTCTACAGCTCATCAGATGCAGCTAAATTGCGCGTCTTTATTGACCAGCTCACCGATTCAACCGAGCGTGAAGTCTCAAGTCGACAGCTCTCTCGGCTCTTGCAGTTCGCCGAGGGCTCCGAGTGTCGAAGGGTCTCGCTCTTAGGCTACTTCGGGGAAACCTACTGCGATGAACGGGGCGAACCAACCCTCGTATGCGGAGCGTGCGACAACTGCCTTACTCCGCGGCAAGAGGTCGACGCGACCGAGGTCGCCCAGAAGATGATATCGTGTGTGCTACGAATACAAAAACACAGCGGGTTCTCTGTAGGGCTCAATCATATCGTGGACGTCTTACTCGGCGCCCAGGTTGAGAAGATTAAGAAGTGGGGGCACGACTCCCTCTCCACCTACGGAGCTGGCAAAGGAAGAACTAAGGCTGAATGGCTCTACTTTGGTCGAGAACTCGTCACTGCTGGACTCATCTCAATCAATCACCAACACTTCAATACAGTTGAGGTTACCTCCGAAGGTCTAACCGCACTGAAGGAGAAGCGCCCTATTAGGCTACGCGCACCCCTCGTGAGCTCGGGTCTTACCGCCGAGAAACGCAAAGAACAGCGGCAGCGTCTTGGAGCTGTCGACTACGATGAGGAGATCTTTAACAAGCTGCGGTTGTGGCGAGTCGGTGTGGCGAAGGAGAAAGGGATACCTGCCTACATGGTGTTCAGTGACGCCACCCTTCAAGCCGTGGCCGCCAAGAAACCTCAGAGGTTCGCTGATCTTCGCGGTATCAGTGGAATTGGCGAGAAGAAGCTTGAGCTGTATGGTGAGTCGATTATCGAACTTCTTGGCGAACAATAAGTAGTCGATTGCTGTACGTCATTTTTCAGATACCATGTGCCCGATGGCATCTCCCAAACTTAAACTTCAAAACATCACAGCCATATGCGTTGATGGTCGGGAACCTAGTGAGATAACTCAGGGCATTTACCGCAACATCCTGCGATACATGTGTCTCACATTCGATTTCGCCGCGATCAAAATGCTATCGCTCCAAGACCCCGAAGTCTCTGGGATCTCCTTCCTCCAAATACCACCGATGTCTCGGACCGCGTACTCCGCTTTCTGCCTGAAGAGCCTCACTGACTACATCACGACTGATTACTGCTTAGTGTTTCAGTCTGATGGATTTCCGCTCAACCCTCAGTTCTGGACGGAGGAGTTCCTCTCCTACGATTACATTGGCGCTCCGTGGCCACTCTACCTTGAGTTTGGCCCCTTGATGGGGCAGCAGGTAGGCAACGGGGGCTTCTCGTTGCGGAGCAAGCGTCTCCTAGAGATTACCAAGACGATCGACTACAGGGAGGATCGATACGTGCCATCAGCATCTACCAAGGCGGAGGTAGTCCTCAGAGACGCAGGAGATCTTCCACACGAAGACCTGATTATCTGCAAGCACGAACGGGAACTCATTGATGCGGCGGGGCTGAAAATAGCCCCTCTCGACATCGCACGAAGATTTTCATTTGAGTTCCCCCTCGACGCAGAGCACACTCTTAAGAGCTCCTTCGGATTCCACGGCTACCAAGCAGGAGACCTTGCAGAGGCCTTGTCAATGATCAAACACGCACTGGAGAGTAAGGACCTCTAGGGCAGCGTGGCATCGAAGAACAGAATCTTACGTTCTCCGGAGCACCATTATACAGGACCTTCAGGTGTACTCACCTACTCCACCACTCTGTCAGGAATTTTCCCGTCCGAACCCCCTGGGATACCGATCGTACTAGGCTCAGAAGGAACGGTAACAGGCGCCTCCGGCTCAACAGGTGTAGCGACCGGCACACCAACCGAGGGACTCGGCGTGGAGGCGATCTCACACCCAGCGACGTGCCGCGAAACAGCCGTGCGACAATAGTTGGACAAATGCAGAAGTGCCGGCTGTTTCAAAGCGAGACAACACTGCGCGGCTCTCCCCCGAAATCGATCGCATTGTCAATCTTGAGCGATCTGGCTTTTGACCTCAGCCTCACAATCCCGAATCGCCCTCTCTTTTATACCAACACAGCAGCTATTTCGGACACTCGACCATGGAGAGACCTTGCACAACCCGATCGCCGGGTCAGCTTTCTTGGTTAGATTTTCCTCGATTCGGGCGATAGCGGCATAAATCTTAGCTGAGTATTCACGGATCGTCTTCTCTTCCAGACCATTGAGGATGCGAGGACACACCCGAGGATACGGCTCCGGGACAATTCTAGGAGCCGCAATCGGCCGTGCAACTGGGCGCTTCACCGGCCTGGAAAATCGTTGCGCGTAGCAATCATCAACGTGACTTCCGAAAAAACACGCTGCCAGCACCACTCCAAATATGACTAGGAACGACCGCGACATAATCCCCCAAGAAATGTCAGACACTCTCCCCTAGTCGGGAGAAATCCCCCAAATGCTTCTGCAAGAACTACGAAAACCCCCTATAAGTGGCTAAAAAAGTCTGTTTATCGTGGCATCACCCTGTCGTAGAGTCGTTGTCTCTCCCTTCCTAAGGCGGCACAATGAAGGTAAGGGCCACTACAGGAGTTATATGAGCCAGCTGGTATACAACATTACGATAGCGGTCTCTGAGGAGATTCGAGACGAATGGCTCGAGTGGATGCGCGAAGTTCAGATCCCAAAGGTTCTTGAGAGCGGTCTTTTTACCTCGGCTCGCCTCATGAGGGTTCACGCATTCGAACGGGATGCCCTTACCTACTCAGTCCAATACGTAGCGGAGAGTAGGGAGAACTACGAGGAGTTCCAAAAGGAGCACGCCCCTGCAATCGATGCCAAACACACAAAACGTTTTGGTGATGGGGCGACGACGTTCGCAACCGTTCTTGAAGTCCTCGAAAACTTTGAGCGTGCGACACATTAAGAGGCTCTGGCCATCATAGCAAACCCGACAATCGAGAGGGCGGTCGCCGAAAAGGTCGCGCATCGCGATCAATTTTCTCCTCACCTAGCACGGCGGTGGACACGACCGCCCTCCCGGATCACGGGCTCGTACCGCGGAATGCCGACCGTGTGGGAGTCATCGCAATCGCAGCGCGGGAATGTGCGCGATGATATCGTCGTCCTGGCTCTCACACCCAATCACATCAACGAGAACCGGGACGGTGTGTTGTCCTGACAGTGCGATGACCATCGAGCGATCAGCGGGATTTATCTCAAGCTTCTCATAAGCTATTCCGGCTTCATCGAGCGCACGTTCAGCTCTGATACAATACGGACACCCTTCAATTCGTAGGAGAATTCGACGCTTCTGGCTCATGTGACTACCGTATCACGAAATCATCCATTAGACACTCATCCGCGAGCGCTCGATGCGACCCAAGAGCACCCACACAGGCAGAACGGCTAGGAGTGCCATGGCAGCAAAGAAGTAAAAAAACCTTGCAGTCGATGGTTGGCCAACCATGCTCGCACCTGGTCCTGCAACGATCGCTGTAAGCCCATTCCCCAGGGCGACTGAGAGAAGGTAGAAGGATGTAACGAGTGAGCGACGAGTGGTCGGTGCACTCGTGTACGCCAACTCAAGCGCCGTTATCGATACCACGACCT
>JALRCK010000120.1 GCA_023262305.1 Deltaproteobacteria bacterium | reverse complement strand
ACCGATGGAACAATCGCTGGTACGCAGATAATTAGAAATCTTTCATCTCCTCATTTCTCTGGGTTCTCTACAATTAGTTCCGAGAAAACAGATCCCAGTCTCCTGCGTTTCTTCGCTATTCGGTTGGGCGCGAGCAATACATTTATTTCCGTTGTGACGGACGGAACGATCGCCGGGACACAAGAGATTCCAAACGCTGCCTTCCAACTTGGGAGCGGTGAGTTCTTGTACGGCGTTCAACTGGGCAGCAAAATCATATACGCAAATACCTCAGCTTCACAGGGGCGGGAGCTTTGGAGCCTCGATCTTGTCAGCCTCCAGGCCGCGATCCTCAAAGATATCAATCCCGGCTCTGCGACCGGTTATAAGCGAAGTGGATTTTATTCCGTGAATAAGCAGCACTTCTTCGTAGCGGATGATGGAGTTCACGGCGATGAGCTGTGGGTGACAGATGGAACCTCGGCAGGGACATCTCTCGCCAGAGATATCGCGCCGGGTGCTGGGTCGGGGGGTTCGCCATGGGAATTCGACTTCAAATTTCAACCGTCAGTGGGTCGCTACTTCATCTTTAGCGCGCAACCATCAGCTGTTAATCCGTCTCCAGAGGGGCGCCCGTATCAGCAGGAATTGTGGGCAAGTGATGGAACACCGGATGGAACGTTCAGACTATCTGATTCCAATCCAAACTATAGTGCGCAAGCCGTTAATGCGAGTGGAGTGCTCGCTTTCGCGTCTTCCGGAGATTTCGGGGTGAAGGTTGTTGAAGGTGTTTCTGGACCTGCAAAGTGGAGCTCTGGGATGTTCTTACGTTTCTTTGATCCGACGTTAGGCCCTCCAATGAGCTCCTTTCTCATGACGCAGGCTAGCTCGGGTCAACCGATAAAAAGTGTTAATCGATTATCAAAAGCTGGAGATTATTTCTACGTTGACGTTAAGAGCGCCGAGGGTGATGGTCGAACATCAGAGATGCTGGTTGCTCCCCGACAGCTCTGCGCCGGATCTGACTTTAAGGTCATACCGGGTCAGTGTGGATGTGGAGTTGAGGAACTCCCAGCCGACAGTTCGGGTGGGATCGTGCAGTCGAACGTAGATTCTGACGGCTCGGCTGTGTGTATGACTCCGATCGGTCCGATCTTCATTCCGGTCAAATTAAGTGGTGCGATCAGTGGGCGGCTTTCTCAGCAAGCCGGTCAGGCTGACTCGGTTCAGCTCACCATACCTGCGGGATTTCAAACCGCTCTTCAGGCTGTGACGACTGCTCCGAATGTCGATATCTCAAGCGCAGCAGTGCGTGGTGAAGGGTTGAGCGTTACAGCTGCATCAAAATTTAAGGTGCAGCACAGTGTCAGTGTGGTCGTGTTGGATAAGCGGACAAAGACGGTCAAAAAACTTCCGCTTCGAAAAACATCGAAGGGAATGCTTAAGATCAAGCTCGGTCGGCGGCTGACGTCGAAGCAGACCCTGACTTTCCAGTATGCTGTGGGAGCGACTCGAGGTGCTGAGTCGCTCATTCAGACCCCATACAGAAAGTCCGGCGCGATTAAGTTAGAGAGGCGGTAGGGTAGTAACCCGTCGCATAAAAAACTCGGTCCTTCTCCGTACGCCAGCGTAGCGATGGTCCCTCGGTGCACCGGAGGGTCCGTGTCCACAAGGACCGGTGCTCGCAACGAGACCTGGGTGTTTACTCAAAAGTGTTCTGTGCCATTCGCGGTTAACACTGTTGGTGCATACCCGGCCCGTCAGGAGACGGACCCTCCGGCGAGGCGTGGCATGGCATATCATCCGGAGAATCCGCCTTTGCCGGCATGGCATTAGAGGTTTGGTAAACTGGAGGGTCCGTGTCCACACGGACCGGAGCTCGCGACGGGAGCTGGGTGCGCACTCAAAGTTACTCTGCAATTCAGTGTTGAGATGGTGCCCTAATAGTATCCCTTATAATTGTGCAAACCGCACATACCTATTTCGCTGCTCTGAAACTGATGCAAAAAGAAATTTTATAACCTACTTACATCACACGAATTTATTCTGCCTTAATAGGTATCATAGCCCCAGGATTTTCCATACCCTTGTTAGTGCTAAGCGCACAAACGCTTGTTGAGCTGGGTCGGCAGAGTGGTTTGCAGCCCAGGTAGTTGTAAGGAACGTTGTATGAACCGATGTAGTATCCTCCCCGCACTGTTCGCTGTTGTATCGCTCCTCACCCCAGTTGCCGCAAAGGCTGATGTTTCGCTGGCGGCTGACCTGGTAGCGGGCGCTGAAAGCTCCTCCGCCTCTCCGATTGGTCGGGTATCTCAAGGTCTGCTCATCGTCGCCAAGTCACAGACCGGCGAGACCGACCTCTTGATAGCGCGAGAGCCCTCGGGATCCATTGAGAAGGTTACAACACTCAACAAAGCCACGGGGGTTACCTCAACTAACGAGCAGGGCGTATTCTTCTCAATCCCGGCTGGTCTCCCGGGAGCTGGTAGCAACTGGTTCTCAGATGGAACTGCGCAGGGAACTGTCCCCGTTCCTTTCAGCAAGAGCGCTCTCTTTCAGCGCAGCGGTAGCGAGGTCTTGTATACATACGCCTACTCGTACGATCTCGGGCGATACAACATGGCAACGGGGCTCAACGAGCCTGTGTATGTTAACGCGGGTCCAGTCACCGTCTACGCGGTGATCGGTGGCGTGCCGATCGGTATCCAACATCCATACGTCTACCAGTGGAACTTTTCTACCAAGAGCTGGCAGTACCTGGGCTCGATCGGTTGGAACTCCATGAAATGGGTCTACTCAGGACGTAACAACGACAGGCTCTACGCCGCTGGGGTCGAGCAGATCTCTGATTCCACATTCGTGCACTACGTCTATCGAGTGGAGCCGAACCTCATCCAGCGCGTGAAAATGCTCTCGGCTGAAAGCCAACGTCATTCCATCCCGCTCACTGACCGATGGGAGGGAGCGACCCGCTATTGGGCGTTCACCATGACCACTGATTATGGTACCACCGAGTACTACAACATAGAGCCGGTGGTTACGCGTGTAGAGAGCTATGACCAAGGGTACACGCACCTCAGCGTGCCGAACACGTTGCTTGTGAGCGGCGGTGGATTCTCTGCCCATTCAGGTCGATTGTACTCCATTTCACAGATGGGCCGGGAAGTCCCGCACGAGCCTCTCACGTGGCAGCAGGAGAATATCGAGGTGAATTCTCTTCGTGTTGTTGGAGATACCGTCCTTATCTTCGGGTCGACTCCATCACAAGGAGCGGAGGTGTGGAGCGTTCCTGTGGATTCGTGTCCTAACGATACCAACAAGCTCTACGCTGGCTCGTGTGGATGTGGGGTCGCAGACACCGACACTGACAGAGACGGCACACCTGACTGTTTCGACCTTTGTGCGTCAGATCCAACGAAGATCGCGAAGGGTGCGTGTGGGTGTGGGCAGCCTGATGTTGACCCAGATGGGGATGGAACGATGAGCTGTATCGACCTCTGCCCTGAAGATGCGAACAAGGTCGACCAAGGCGCGTGTGGATGTGGTGTTGCTGATACGGATTCAGATGGCGATGGTACCGCGAACTGTAACGACAGGTGCGCGAATGACGCCAAGAAAACGGCGCCTGGAGTGTGCGGGTGTGGAATCGTTGATGTTGACTCTGATCTTGATGGGATCATGGATTGTAACGATCCATGCTCAAGCAACACACTCAAGATAAATCCAGGTGTGTGCGGATGTAACATCGCTGACACGGACACCGACCACGATGGAACCCCGGACTGTATCGACTCGTGCGCGTTCAATAACCAAAAAGTTGGCGCCGGTGTATGCGGGTGTGGAGTTTCGGACACTGATTCGGATGGCGATCTCTCACCTGACTGCGTGGATGAGTGTCCTCAGGATAAGTCTAAAACCCGTCGCGGACTAGCAGGATGTGGATTATCCGATACGGACACGGATGGAGACAGCACCCCAGATGCTCTTGACCAGTGCCCCGCTGATACCAAAAAGACAGCGCCAGGGGTGTGTGGATGTAACGCTACTGAACAGGATAACGACAGCGATGGAATCGCTGACTGTGTCGATGAGTGCTCTACAGATAGCTCGAAGGCGAAGGCGGGAGTGTGTGGTTGTGGCGTAGCGGATACCGATTCCGATAACGATGGAACGGCGGACTGCTTCGATCTCTGCCCGAATGAGCCGACCTTGACCCAACCGGTCGCGGGCTCGTGCCAACGCGCGGTAACGTCGAGCGATCTCTGTCCTCTTGATGCTGCAAAGCTCTCGCCTGGAGCATGTGGGTGTGGAATCGCGGATACCGACGTGGACCGCAACGGAGTAGTGGATTGCTTCGAAACCAGACTGCTATCGGTCGTATCTCCAACGGTCGACGTGCGGTATGTTGGGAAAACTCCTCGCCTGTTGATCTCCATGTCGAACGTAGAGGGCGCCACTTACCAGGTTGAGGCAACTCGACTTGATCGAAAGGCCGCTAAGATTATAACGAAGACGGTACGCTCAGCATCAGCGATGCTCACCGGCATTTCGAGTAAGTCTCGGTGGTCGGTTCGGTATCGTGTAATAAGTGGCGGAATCTCATCCGGGTGGAGCACGCCAACTCAGGTAAGGGTTAAGTAAGCTACAAAGAAGCGGTCTGCCCTCCCAAGTCACGAGTTCGCGATGGCTGGGAGGGAGACCGTTCCGGTCGCCGTGTTTCGTGAGGCGAGGGACATTCGCGATACGCGATATTTTTTGGCGACCGACCCGCCTTCGTCCTCCTGCTGCGAGGCAAGCACGGTCGCCCTACCCGGGCGGGGCCGCTTAAGCCTTCTCCACCCGCCGCGCGTAGCTCTTAGCCATCAACTCACTGGAGATGATGAACTCCGCTGACGCTCGATTACAGGCGATAGGTATCTCGTAGAGAGCCGCGATCCGTAAGAGAGCTTTGACGTCGGGGTCATGGGGTTGAGAGGTAAGGGGATCCCAGAAGAAGAAGAGAAGGTCGATCTTCTCCTCAACGATCATAGCCCCGATCTGTTGATCACCACCCAAGGGGCCCGAGAGGCAGCGCTTTACGGGCAAGCCCGTCTCTTTTTCAAGGAGCGCTCCGGTAGTCCCGGTTGCGTGAAGATCATGCTGAGCGAATACGTCGCGGTGTTTTTTGACCCAATCGCACATCTCTCGCTTTTTGGCGTCATGCGCGACGAGGGCGATGCGCTTCTTTGCGGGGAGAGGAGAAAGGGGGTGGTCGAAGGTGATGATGCTCATAACAAGTTAAACCTTACTCGTTGGTGTGGCATCTGGAAAGGATGAGGATGAAGGGGCGGATTTTTTGGGGGCGATGTTACTTCATTAAGGTTGTTGAGTAGCACGGCCCGAGGGGCGATGTTACTTCATTGAGGTGGTTGATCCGCACGGTCCGAGGGTACTCGGACCCTCCATGGACCCTCCATGAGGACTCCATGGAGGGCCAATGTCGAGGATGGAGACTATGCCTTAACCACCCGAGTTCCGGCGATTAAGTCATGGATGCACCGTTGGTCACCCCTAAAGATGCAGAGAATATCCGCAAGGCAGGCGAGGGCGCCGATGATTGGGATAATGCTCACCAATACAGGTGGAAGGTATCGACGCAGCAAAACGTCTTGAAGGGGGAGTATTCCACCGGAGAGTGTAACGATCTTAATGCCCATCAACTTCTTTCCAACGGTCTGGCCATTTGAAGCGAGCAGCTTGCCGTTGATCAGCACCAATGTTCCGATATTCATCGCCATGAGTACCAGGCTGAACACGATACTGGTTTCCGTCGACACAGAGTCCACGCCGACAATCGGAAGTATCACCATCATGATTACCGTTGAAACGATTCCACCGATGATGCCGTCGATGATAACGGCTGCGAGTCGTTGGCCTCGAGTAGCCAGTTCTTGTTCTGACATGAATGTCTCCTAAAAGTAGGGGAGCGTCTCCCCAAGACCTCTAGGAGGGGCGTTCCTCGGTTTTGGGCAAGGATAAGCCGAAGGAGAGAGGTGGGGGTAGTCTAAACTTCAAATTACGTGAGAGACCTTGATCGTGGCTACTGCTGTTACCACTGCAAGCTCTGAACGCAGAATCTCGCGACCAAGAGAGGCAGGTTGAAATCCATGTTCGCGTAAAATCTCCGTTTCCTTTGCGGAGAGATCCCCCTCGGGTCCGATAACTAGACAGGTTTCAGCCGCACTCGGAAGGGATGATAACAGGGGGCTACCCTGCTCAAGCGAGCAGTACGCCTTAACTCCTGCGGATGGCGAGGGGAGAAGTGCAAGGGCTTCGTGAAGTGAGAGCGAGACCCTCACGAGAGGGGGGAGGGGCTGTCTGCTCTGCTGTGCTGCGGCGAGGGCTGCATGTGCGAATTTTATCTCTTTTGCTGCAGCGTCCTTTGCATTGCTAAGTCGCACGATGCTTCGCTCAGCCTGCCAAAAGATTATGCGCTCGCACCCAAGCTCGGTCGCCCAGTCGCAGATAAGTTCGTTCTTCTGTCCTTTGCAGAGGGCGCACAGGATCGTTATCGATACGGATCTCTTTGAGGCTTCAAGCTTTTGGGAGAAGGTCACCGTTACCTCGCTCGTAAGAGAGGAGATCTCGCCGATGTATGATTCACCGGTCGCTGGGTCTGCGATCTCAATTGCCGATCCAAGGGGTAATCGGAGGACGTTTTTAATGTAATGGCTCGCTTCCTTCGGAAGGATAAAAGGGGCGCCTAGATGCACAACGCCCC
>JALRCK010000011.1:8906-16772 GCA_023262305.1 Deltaproteobacteria bacterium | reverse complement strand
GATTATTAAGTTACGACTTACCTACAATGGGCTCGACGGCGAGACGGTTATCCGGGGTGTTCCAAAAGATCGCCCGTGCACCTTGCGGGTTCGACTCTCTATCTCGATTGAGGCAGGGCAGAATCCGGGTGATGGAGATGACGATGGTGCGACCCTTTCGGTAGATGTTGACGCCGTATCGGTATCATAGCCGTGGAGAGGACGGTCAGCATGCCCCACGGATCGCAAAGTGATGTAAGACCGCAGTCGCGACGAGTCCTCAGGTCGATGACCTTCGCGCTGGCGCTGTGCGCTATCCTGTGCACGGGAATTCAACCGGGTGTCGCGGAACGTGAACCGTGCCTACTCCTCAAGAGTTTGCGCAAGCCGATGCAAGCTATCGGAACGGCCAAAATCGCCGTCATCATCGTCGATTTTCCCGGAGTGCCGGCGAGGTATACTGCGGCTGACGTGGTGAGCGGCTTACGAGACCGGCAGCCAGGCTCACCATTTTCCGCGTTTGAGGTTTTCTCCCAAAGCTCTCAAGGTCGGTATCAAGTTGATTTTGGAACTCGATCAAATGGTCAGCCGGCGGTATTTGGTCCTTACCTGGTCGACAGGAGTGCCACCACGCGCTGCACCAAGGGCTACAGCGAGTGGTCGAAACACGCGGCGAAGTTCGCTGCGTCAGATGGCTATAAGCCTAAACGGTATCAGCACACGGTATTCCTCTTTCCTCCTCGCGAAACGATCGGATGTGGAGTCACCGGTATCGGGGAAGTCAGTGGGACTACCACCTGGCTCTTTGGTTTGAGTGCCAACTCGTTTACGCATGAGCTCGGGCATAACCTGGGCCTCTTCCATAGCGGTCGACGCGATGCGACTGGAATCACCGCTCAGTATGGAGACCTCTCCTCGCCGATGGGAAGCTTTCAGCCCGAAACGCCCCTCTTTTCCGCACCACACAGATCACAGCTCGGATGGATGTCCTCGGCTGAGCAAGAGACTTTTGCAGCCGGCACCACCGGTCGACGCACTCTGTATGCACTCGAACGACAACGCGCGGCGACGGTGGCACGAGTGGTATCGATCCCCCTCCCGGATGGGAGCTCCTACAAACTCTCCTATCGACAAGAGCTTCCGGAGGCCCCCTCCTCTCGCAGTCGTAGCTATGTACGGGGACTCACGATTCACCGGGATTTCGGCTTGGGTCTGACCACAAGATTGATGGGAATTCTCCACGACGGGGAGACCTTTGTTGACGAAGCCAACAACGTCAAAGTGACGCAGGCATTCCACGGGGAGGATACAGTGACCCTCGACATCTCAGGCACAGTGCCTATCTCCTCCGCCGACAAGGGATGCTTCCTGGTCGACCCGTGCACCGTCACATCTGAATCTCGAACTCCTCAAGCCATGGATTGTCGAGGGTACCTGGCGTCGGCAAGTCCTTATCAATTCGCGACAACCGGCCGGTGTCCGACTCGCGCCGTTAATGAGGATTACGACATGGATGGAGTCGCTGACACCGCGGTACAGACCGCAGATGCCGATGGAGATGGAGTTCCCAACGAAGAGGACTGCAACCCAACCTCAAGCGAGCTCTTCCGATTGTACCGGTCGACTGATGGTGATGGCGATGGCGCGTATGAGAGTGTTGTGCCAAGCAATCAAGGGGTATGCGGCTCAACCACAAACCCTCCAGGCTACCTCGATGAAGCTCGGCTAGATTCGTGCCCTACTGTTGGGGACGCTCAGCAGACCGACAACGATCGAGATGGCATTGGCGACGTATGCCAGGTTAGCGATCCTCTCGCGACCAGCCGTCGGAGAATATTACCCTCTTTACAACAACTCTCCCGTTCTGCAGCGCTGCTCAAGAAGCTGCCGTCCCCGAGTGCTAAGGTGCTCGCGAAAGCCACAAGCAACGCAATCAAACGGGTTGTGGTGACCTTCGGATCAGAGCCAGCGCTCGGCGCTTCGACCCGAACGGTGCTCTCAAAGCTCGCGTCGCAACTCGCTAAAGAAGGGGAAGAGAAGGTTGAGGCGAACGCGCTCTCGAAAGCGCTGGCTCCTCTTGGGATCTAAAGGACGATCGACCAACCGGGCTCGACGAGATGGAGCTCAGCTATTCGAAGCTAGCGAGACATATCCCCCCTGTAGCCGGGCTATTTTTGATGACCGCTAGAGGCGCGGGATGAGGACAAGCGCAGGGATGACGTAGAGGCATACATTCAGGCCTTTACGAACTATTTAAAGACAAAAGTTCTTCTCAACGGGCGGGATTTAATAGTTGGGTCTGACTCCGTAGGTGTGGCGGTAACGGAGCCAGAGGGGAAACATCGTCTGGGTCGGAAAAGAAACACTCTTCGATTTGCTCAGCACTGCCACCTGTGTGAGCGGAAAGATTCTGCCAGACGCACGTCTGAAATATCTCTTCCACGGTTGTTATCGGCGCTATTGCCGCGTGCGGCAGGCAGACCCCGATTGATGGTGAGATCCTCGCGGCCAATTCGATATTCCTGGTCCCGAGGCAATCAGCGAGCCTCGCAGGGGGATCTTGATACACTGATAACACTTGAGCGCCCGTTGCCGCGAAGATCTCTCCACGTGACGTCGGCAGGGTTGGCTCTCGTCCATATGCTCCGGCTCCTATTGACTCTCGATTAGTGCCTGACAGACGAGCGCGCATCTGGAACAAGATCGGCCTGATTTTCTTGAGAAAACGGCGCCGTTCCCTTGTTCGAGTTGGGGAGTATTTTGGTGGAACTACGACGTCTTCAATTACTCCGTTTCTCTCGCAATCATAGGCTGGATCTAAGGATTCTCCTGGATCCGGAAACGCAGGACCAACTTGAGTATCGGTCCGCTCCCCTATAAACCGTCCCGAACTTTGGGGGGTAAAGTCACATTCAAAGGACCGCCCATTGGAGCCGACAAAGAGCACGGTCGCATGATGAGCGGAGACGGAACGCAGCCCTAACAACTTCCCATGAGGCGCGGTACAGGGGTGATTGAACATGCAGGCAACATGCGCATTCCCGGTTGAACAGTCGTTGAACCGAATAACATAGGGCCGCTCCAGAACGTCGGGCACTCCATCTCTATCTTCATCGAGGTATCCCCGGAGGACTCCCAAATCGGACGCAATTCGTCGCACGTCATCGCAATTTCTTGGAGAGATATCGGTGCCAGGAGGACAATAACTTCGGCCTTGACTGTGGGCGCTTCCACTGGTCGCATGACTGGCGCGGGCGCACCTATCCCCACACGTGGCACTCGCCTGATCCGCATGACCGGACGTGGTCACAAAAAATGAGATGCTGAGCAGCGCGACGCGCCAAGCGATAGTGATTGGGACGCGCATGAGTTGAAAAGCAACACAAGTGTGCAGAGGGGTCCTGCGGGGGGGCATACCGTCACTCCTTGTAAAAACCGGACAAAACCTCGAAGCAAAGATCCGCTTAGGTAGGTTATGGGAATGTTTGGCTCAGATGTGCCGTTTTGTGTGTACCCGGGCCACTTTTCTCTCGTTTCCTCCCCCTTCCCCCGCAACGTTGCTCCCTAAACCTCGATAAGGGGTTCATGGCGAAGAGGATGAAATATCACCCACGTGGAAGCGTACGGTTCTGTACGTTTAGTGTTGAAGAGGGGCTCTTACTTCTAGCTAACCCGTTGTGCCAGGCGATAATCAGGAGCTGCCTGGCGCGAGCCCGCAAGTGATCGAGGAGCCATACCCAAAAAATAATGAGATACGGCTCCATCTGGGTGAGAAAGACCGCCAGGGCCTAGAAATACGGCGCATCAACCTGCGTATTAACAATAACTTGCGGCAGTATTTACCTTTAACTTTATGCAGCAGGTCCCCTTTGTTTTGCATCTAACATGAGGAGGAAGGAACTGTCAGCGCAAGGTCAGAGTTTCTACGAAAATACTATGCCCAAGAGAACGTCCTCGCTCATCATGGCGAACTACAACCACGGACACTTTTTGAACGATAGCCTTACATCTATCTTTTCACAAACGCGGCCGGTTGATGAGGTGCTTGTCATCGATGATGCCTCAACAGACAACAGCCTTGAGATCCTTCACTCCTTCCAGCAAAGGGAGTCGCGATTAAGGGTACTCCAGAACAAGAAGAACCAAGGCGCTGTGTTTTCGATTAATCGCGGTCTTCGTGAAGCAACGAGCGATCTCGTGTGCTTTCACTCAGCAGATGATTTCATTGTTCCGACCTTCTTTCAATTCTCCGTTGGTATGTTGGAGCGATGCCTCAACGCAGGAATGTGTTGCAGCTATTTCAGCTCGTTCATGGATTCTACGAAAATAGCAAATCTCGGTCATTTACCGTGGAGCGATTCACCTACCTACTTATCGCCAGAGGACCTCATCCGACTCAATGTTGGAGGCAACATTCCTGGACACTCCTCGGTCTATGTCAAACAGTGCATCCTCGACGCGGGTGCATTCATACCTGAGCTCAAGTGGCACTGCGATTGGTTCTTGATCCACGTTATTGCGGCTCGAACGGGGATTTGTTTCATCCCGGCCCCGTTGGCATTCCTTCGCATCAATGATGGAGGCTCATACAGCTCAGGGCGAGCGAACTGGGACGAACAGCGCGACGTACTGAAGCACCTGCTGCGTCTGCTGCTCTCAGCGCCATATAGCGATGTGGTCCCGTTTTTCCAGCGATCGAACTGTCTCTCTCATCTCTTTACGGATGTATCCCGCCTTGTTTTAGAGGAACCCGAATTCCTCCGGGCCGATGAATTGCTAACAGTTATTTCTATGCTACCCCAACATGAGCAGGCAGCCTTGAGAACATCGCTCGATACCCTCAGCGAGCACTACCAATGCCTTGCACCGATCGGGGAGTCGAAAGGCCACAGCACCAGCCTTAATCAATAGCTCGCCGTTTTCCACCATCGACCGTGATACACGAGCCGGTTATGAAGCTTGCCGCCTCAGAGGCAAGAAAGGAGACTGTAGCCGCTACCTCGTCCGGCCTACCGAGCCTTCCGAGCGGCACCTTATTCATCTCAGTCTGACGCACCTGAGCTGCGTCCTGAGCCGAGCTCGCAATCTTATTGATATTCTCGTGAAAGGACTCCGATTCGATCGGCCCAACGCACAGGGTATTAACCAGCACACCATCCTTTGCGTACATAGAGGCGAGCGTTTTCGAAAAGCTCAAGAGCGCCGCCTTTGCCGCCGCATAGTGGGGGTTAAAGAATCCCGGCTCAACGCTCGTAAGGGATCCAATATTTATGATGCGGCCGGCCTTCGATGCCCGCAGCGTATCCACGGCTGCATAGGTGAGACCCACAACCGAGAAGAGGTTAAGCTGAAACGCCTTCATCCAATCCGGCAGAGAGAGGTCCTCATGGGACTTTATATCTCCCACCCCACCCACATTATTGACCAAGATATCTAACGCGCCACATCGCTCGGCAACCGTGCGAATGATTGCGGAATAGTCGGTCTGTTGAGAGAGGTCAGCAACGAGGTGCGTCGCGAACCCATTCGAATCTGAGATCTCGCGAACAAGGGAGAGGAGCGCCTGCTCGTTACGAGCAACGCAGCACACATGTGCGCCATGTCGCGCTAGATCGAGAGCGATCGCTCGCCCGATACCTCGAGACGCTCCCGTTACGAGTGCAGTTTTTCCTTGCAATGACTTATCCACGGCGACGTTTCCTTTGAACGGGTTTCGAGCCTAATCCGTGCAGGAGCATAAAGGGCTCTTGAATGGTGAGGCCTCCGTCTACGACGAGCACCTGTCCGGTAACAAATCGGGCTGCGTCAGAGGCGAGAAACGCCGCAGCATTCGCCACATCACTTTCAAATCCGATGGCGCCGGAGGGGTGAGCGTAGTGCGCGATCGCTCGATACTCGTCGCTAGCCTTTGAGTGGAAGCGCTTCAGGTGCGGCTCTTTGACGATGAAGCCAGGTGCGATGGCGTTGACTCGAACCTGTTTCGATCCGCACTGGACCGCCAAGTACCGAGTGAGCTGGTCAACGGCTGCCTTGGCGACGTGATACGAAGGTGCCTCTCCCCCAACAGCATACGACAGGACGGACGATATGTTGATAATTGAGCTCCCTGCAGGCATGAGTGGGAGGATGCCTCGAGAGAGGAAGAAACATGCCTTGGCCATCGTATCCAGGTTCAGATCCCAATTCCCTTCTGTCTCTTGATCGAATGGCTTCGGCTGACCGGCCCGGCAGTTATTAACGAGGATATCGACTCGACCAAACGCCTTCTTCGCGCTCGCGGCGAGATCGGCGACGGAGGTGGCCTTAGTGAGGTCGCAATGTATATACGCGCTTTTGACCTTAAACTTTTGACGCAGGAGCTTGGCTGCATGCTCACCCGCTGTCCGTGATATGTCGGAGACGATTACCGAACATCCAAGTCGCGCAAAGCCTTTGCAGATACCGAGACCGATACCACTTGCGCCACCCGTGACGAGCACCTTTTTACCTTTCAGTGAGAATGGCGATGCTTTCATGGTGTCAGCTTTGGCGAAGATATCCAGTTTGTGCAATGGTCACTTCAGTAAACCTCTCCACAGCGTCAGAGAGAAGATCTACGCTTTCAACGACGCGCTCTAGGGTTTGGTTCGGGCGCGCGTACCACAAATGGTTGGCTGTTCCCAGCTCGGCATTCATCTCAGCGGCATGATGGGTTGGGTGCTTCACGATAAGATAGGGATTACTCCAGAGCGCTGCGATGTGTGCGGGGCCGTTGGCCATGCCGATAAAGAACCTGCACTCAGGTATAATCGCGAGGTCGAGCTCCAGTGGGCCTCCGGCGGAGATCACATTACCAAGCTGCGAAACTGAGTGCGGCAGAGGATCATTCCCTACAACGATAAAGCGATGCCTCCCTACACGCGCCTGTGCGGCGAAGAACTCTGCCCACACCTCCGCAACTGCGTTACTACCTGGGTTGTGAGGATTGTTCTTGAGGTGAACGGCGACCGGTATGTGAGATCCGGCGAGACGCGCAACGCGCTGCTGGGCAGCCTCCCGGATGAGGGGCTTGAAGAGTGGGACGGTGCCTAATTCGGAAGGTGACACGAGGCCGAGAAGGTTGTGTGACGTTGTGTAGTCCGCCCGCCGCGGCTCGAAGCCCGGCCAGTACGTGACGTTCTCCGAGGAGTACGCGCGCACGATTGACTCCGGCGAGTGAGCTGTCACAACCTTACGAACGAACGAAAAAGCATTCGCCACAGCGCAGATTCCTGTCGCGTCCGAGAGGGTTCCATCACCAGGAGATGTAGGGTCAAGGAAGCAGAGATCAATAAACGAGCACTCGTCCCTGCGAGCGCGGGCGCTTAATTCGAAGATGAAGTTGAGGATCCCTCCCAAAGAGATAGGGCACGAAGCGGTTGTCCATATTCCGACGAGACCTCTCTGCGCCATACGAACTCTCTACGGACAATCCTTAAAAATCTACCACGGCATCTTGTCACGACGGGTGAGGAAGAGGCTTCCATCTCGATACGATGACGGAAGGTCTGCAAGCTCGCGCGCCCGATTCCACGCACCTTTTTGTGCGAATGCGTTCAAGTGAAGCTTCTGGATGTGCTCCCAAATGACCTCAGCATTTTGAGGAGAATTGATCTCCATCATCACATCACAGGACTCCCACTCCTTGGCGGTGGTGGACTGAATGACGTGCGCCTCATGCCCCTCAATGTCCATTTTCACCAGATCGGCCCGCCTCATGATGTCGCTAAAATCAGCGACCTTGACGGGGAATTTCTCAAGCTCTCCATACGCATTGGCCTTCGCTCCAGCGAGGTGACTGCTGGTGGTGTTTCCGAGAACTCTCACAAACTCCATGGTGCCTTCACGATCGGATACTGCGGCTTGGTT
>JALRCK010000011.1:0-8896 GCA_023262305.1 Deltaproteobacteria bacterium | reverse complement strand
ATTGCGGGAGAGGTTCTTCGTAAGGATCTCAAAGTGAACGGGGTCAGGCTCGTAGCATGTGACGGAAAAGCCCAGCTTTGCCATCAAGATTGAGTGCAACCCAAGGTTCGCGCCGAGATCGGCTGTCTTCTTGTAGAGATTCCGGGCCCGATAGTAGAAGGCGTAGATAATCAGTTCATCCAGACCAAAGAGGTGTGTTGTGTTGATGGCCCCCATGGAGTGGTGCGGAAAAACGATCTCTCCGAACGGAGCGAATGGAAACGGCTTCGGCTCCTTCTCGACAAGGGGAGAGCTCTCTACTCCTGACGCCGCGACTTTCGATAGAAAGTGGTAGAGGGGCGACGATGGTTTATGTCCTTCAAGGACCTCGGGCAAAACGAGCACAAGGTCTGACACTATTGAGGACCACTCAGCGTTCATGGGTATTATCCTTCGATGCAAAGCCGCTAGGCTTCTAACACGTTACAAAGTTTCGTTGCGTCAAGACGGTCTCTCTTAAACGAACGGTGAACGGCGGTTCATCTTTAAGATGATGTCCGATGCATTTTTAGCTCACGAAGTGTGTGCATAACCCTCGATGCTCACATGGAAAAGAGCAGATCTTGGGCTATCGGGGAGTGTTTATAGGGCTCGCAATAGAACAGCGACCTCCTTATAGGAGCTTAAGGGCGATAACATGCTGATATCACGTACTCCCTGAGATGCCGGGAACCCTTACAGATTCAAAGGGAATTCTTAGAAAGGTATCTCACTCTCACCGCTCCGGCCCCTCAAGGGGCTCAGTTATCGCGATTCGGGACGGCTCCCGCTGCGGTCAGGTACACCCGGGGAATGCGCTGATTCAATAACACCAAGATCTCGTGCGGCGTGGTGTCGACAAGGTTTGCGAGCTCCTCGACTGAGACTCGCTGGTCTCCTGATGTACCAATTAAGATAACCTCATCATCGTTGTAAGCCTCACCGTTTGGGCCGATGTTGACCATCAACTGATCCATGCATACAACTCCAACGATTGGGGACCTCTTTCCACGAATGATCACGGAAGCTTTGTTCGAGAGCGCCCTGGAGTATCCATCCCCATATCCGATCGGAATGGTCACGACGCGAGTGTCCTCCGGTGCATGCCACTTGTGTCCGTAGCTCACCCCTGCCCCCTTCTTAACAACCTTGAAGTATACCACCTGGCTCTTCAGGGAGAGGACCGATTTGACTTGAAGCCGCGATTCATAACCGGGCCCTGGATACACTCCATAGAGGGTAAGACCAGGCCGAACCATATCAAGGTGGCTCTCTTTCAGAGCCATCAAGCCACTTGAGGAGGCGATGTGCCGAAGAAATGGTGCGTGCGCCCGATCCTCAAAGTACCTGAGCGAGGAAAGAAATCTCTCAAGCTGCATCTTGGCGATTGCAAGGTCATTTAAATTCACATCCGCAAAGTGGGAGTAAACACCTACAACATCAGAGTGCCTCGCGCGGAGCGCTGCCTCGTACAACGAATCTGCGGAGTAGTAGTGAACCCCGATGCGCTCTAGTCCGGTATCAATCTTGAGGTGGACCCGCGCCCGCTTATTGAGGCGTTGGGCGGTCGCCTCAATCTGTTCCAACTTACTGACCGAGGATGCGGTAACATCGACATCGTGTTTTAGGTAAAGTTCGAGTTGCTCCTGAAGGAGCCCCCCAAAAACTAGGATCGGAATGGTGATCCCTGATCGCCTCAGAGCAATTGCCTCCTCGATGTACGCGACCCCGAGGGAATCTACCCCGGCCCCCTGCAGAGTAAGGGCTGTGCGCTCCAGCCCATGGCCGTATCCATTCGCCTTAACAACGGCCATGACCTTGCTCGGAGCAACGAAGGTCTTGATAGCATTAAGGTTATGGCACAAAGCCCCCAGATCGACCTCGGCGCAGGTCGGCCGGTGATCGAAGGTATTTAGGGTTGATGGAGCCGCCGGAGACATCGTTTCAAGATAGAGAAGAACTCGTACTTTTGCCAGCCCTGTCAGGCCAGTTTGCCCAGGGGATGATCATACAACTTAACGTTCAACAATGACCCCCACAAGGGCATCATACTTTTTTCACGAAATGCCGACTACTTCTTTCAGTATCCGAGGACCTAGGAGAAATTGAAAAGCATCTATGTAGTGTTAGTAACACCGCGCGAATCCTGTGACTGATAAAAGTTCTAAACACAATCTCTCACACTCAGAAACCGCTAACGGCAAGGTCATTCCGCTGCGGCCGGGAGAATCCCCCCTCTCTGACCTCAAAGCGCCCTCATCACACCAACCTTCGCACGATCATCAAGTGCCTCATCAACGTCCAACACCAACCCTCTTTGCACGCCTCCGACGGCGGGTTGCAAGACTTCTTCTCTTGACCTCCCCTGTATGGTTAATCCTCGCGGGTGCGTTGGTATTCGAGCTCAAAACATCCTACTGGCAATCGATCTACCTGACCAAGATCGCCTCACAGGCGACGTACCGGCTGGAGAAAGGTGCCAACCCGGAGCCTTTTTTCCCCAAGTATGGACCGTACGACCAGCGCCTCGGATACACCAAGATCAGGGGCATGACGGACAACTTAACGACCCATGGTTTTGAAGTAACCGAGCAAGCGCGCTTCTCAACTCGCTTCAAGCAACTCGCCGACATCGGAATATTCCCACCATATCCCGAGAAGACGCGAGCAGGATTGACGATCCTCGACCGCAACAACACCACGATTTACTCGATGTACCGTCCCGAGAGGGTGTATGAGTCCTTTGAGGCGATTCCTGACATAGTGGTCAAATCACTCCTCTTCATCGAGAACAAGGAGATCCTTGACCAGACGTACCCGTACAAGAATCCAGCCGTTGAATGGGACCGTTTTGGCTTAGCGATCTTAGAGAAGGCAAAGCAGATCATAAGTCCCGATATCAATGCTCCCGGTGGCAGCACGATCGCTACACAGCTTGAGAAATATCGCCACTCTAAAGAGGGTCGAACGAACGGCATCAAAGACAAATTGCGTCAGATGGCCTCCGCAAGCTTGCGAGCGTATCAATACGGGCGCAACACCATTGAAACCCGTAAGACGATAACATTAAATTACATCAACTCGATTCCCCTCGCAGCGTTACGGGGATATGGTGAGGTGAACGGTCTTGGCGATGGATTGTGGGCGTGGTTTGGCGCAGACTTCCAAGAGATCAACGCCAAGCTTGAGGCGCTCACTTCTGCGGACCAATCCACCAACACCGCAAAGTACGCTGAAGCCTACAAGCAGATGCTTAGCCTCTTCATCGCGCATCGGCGTCCGAGCTTCTACCTGATCGCTGGCCTCAAAGAGCTTGATACGCTCACTAACACCCACCTCAATCTCCTCGCCCGCGAGGGGGTTATCTCCGCCGAACTACGCGACGCGGCAAAGAGCGTCAAGCTCACCCTCCGACGGGCTGCTCCGAGAAACGCTCCGGTCTCATTCGTCCAACGAAAAGCTGCTAACGCGATTCGCACAAGGTTACTGCAGCTCATGCAATACCCCCAACTGTATGACCTTGACCAAGCTGACATGACCGTTCGAAGCACCATGGACAACGAGGCTAACGAAGGGGTGACCTCGGTGCTCCGGCAGATCAAGGACGCGGAGAGCGTCAAGAAATTTGGTCTGAGCGGGGCTCGAAATCTTAATCGTGGCGATCCCTCCAAGGTTATTTACAGCCTCACACTGTACGAGCGTGTAGGGAACGCAAACCTCCTGCGGGTACAGACCGACAACTTCGACAATCCGTTCAGCATAAACGAGGGAACCCGACTCGACCTCGGATCGACCGCCAAGCTCAGAACAATGACGACGTACCTCGATATCGTCGGCGAGCTCTATGACCAGTACTCAAAGATGGTTCCAGCGCAGCTTCGCGCAGCAAACAAGAGAGACCTCGATCCTATTTCGCAGTTTGTCCTCACTGAGTTTATCAAGAACCCCAAGATCGCCCTGCCCAAGCTTTTGGAGCTTGCACTGCAGCGCCGTTATTCAGCGAGCCCTGGCGAATCTTTCTTCACGGGTGGAGGCATCCACACGTTCGTAAACTTCAAGAAAGAGGACAACGGCAAAAATCCAACGATTCAAGAGGCACTCACTCACTCCATCAACCTTCCCTTCGTGCGGCTGATGCGCGACCTATCGCGGTACTATGTGTATCACATGGGGATGAAGCTTAGCTCATCAACGAAGGCCGCGACCCAACCCGCCATAACCAAGGCTCGCGCAGAGAAGAACCGTCCGGAGGGCGCCCGAGCAGATCCAGTTCGAATGCACTTCCTGAGCAAGTTCGCCGACCAGGAGGGGAGCTACTTCCTGAGGAAATTCTACGATCGCTACAAGGGATTGCCTTCAAACGAACTCCTTCCGACGCTTGCGAAGGACTCCCGCGCCTCGCCCCGACAAGCTGCTGTCATGTTTCGCTACGTGCGTCCCAAAGACTCACTCGACGAGATGTCGACCTTTATTCAACAGACGTCACCAAACAAGTCGGTCTCTCCTGCACTCATAGAAAAGTGGTACAACGAGTTCACACCTGGCAAGTTCAACCTACAAGATCAGGGATTCCTTGCTCGCGTCCATCCATTGGAACTTTGGGTCGTCGCGTACCTCCAGTCACACCCCAAAGCGCCTCTGAAAGAGGTGCTCGAGAACAGCGCTCACGAGCGCCAGGTCGTGTATGAGTGGCTCTTCAAGACTCCCTCAGTCAGGGCCCAGGATATTCGCATTCGCACGCTGATGGAGATGGAGTCGTTTGAAGAGATCCACAAACAGTGGCGGAAGGTCGGCTACCCCTTCTCCTCAATGGTTCCCTCTCTCGCCTCAGCGATCGGAAGCTCCGGTGATAGGCCTATCGCTCTCGCCGAGCTGGTGGGCATCATTCTCAACGACGGAAAAAAGCTTCCCCTCGTTCGCCTCAATGAGGTTCACCTCGCAGCCGGAACACCTTACGAGACCAAGCTCTCCCGATTAGATACGGCTGAGGCAGAGCAGGTGCTCAAGCCCGAGGTCGCGCGCGCGTTGAAGCGAGCGATGGCGAATGTTGTTGAGTCGGGAACGGCTCGCCGCGTGTTCAAAACCTACACACGGTCAGATGGCAAGTTCTATACGATCGGCGGCAAGACAGGCACTGGAGATCACCGACACGAAACGTATGGACCCGGAGGACACGTCATCTCATCTCGCGTTGTAAACAGAACAGCGACCTTCGCCTTCTACATCGGAGACCGATTCTTTGGAGTGATCTCAGCTCATGTGCCGGGAGCTGAGGCCGCTAAATTTGATTTCACCAGCGCGCTT
Source organism: Deltaproteobacteria bacterium (assembly GCA_023262305.1). Taxonomy (GTDB): domain Bacteria; phylum Bdellovibrionota_C; class UBA2361; order UBA2361; family OMII01; genus OMII01. The sequence continues at coordinate 3,574 of JALRCK010000011.1, read as the reverse complement.
GCTGCAGAGCTCTTGAAGATAGTTCGCACCTCCCTCATCCCGATGATGGAGGCTTCTGGCGCAGCCCTCTCACCGTTTACAAATGAGGAGCCACTTCCCAACAAGGCAACCGCAGCCTCTGCCCCAGCAGACACCGACTCCGAGGGAACGGTTACCTTCCAACAAGCCGAGGCAGCACCGAAGGATATCACCCCGGTAGAGGCTACAACTTCCAAGGGAGGCCAAGGTCTTAGGCAGAAGCTACGCCGGTCTATCATCCTGCCACCGCCAGGTTAATGGCTTTGGGACACCCCTCCAGGGCAAAAAAAAGGGTTTCAACCCCCTTAATTAGCTAGAACTCTTGTCATTGTATCGGGTCCATGGTACCCATTCCCCTCACTTCAGATGCCCAGGTAGCTCAGTTGGTAGAGCAGCGGACTGAAAATCCGCGTGTCGCTGGTTCGATTCCGGCCTTGGGCACATCATTTTTCCCCTAACATTCCCCCGTCATTACGAGCCTGCACCCCGGGTGGGCGACCGCGCTTGCCTGGCCGTAGCAGGGCGTAGGCGGGCCGGTCACCAAAAAATACCGCGCATCGCAAACGACGCCTCACTCACGCATAAATCAATCGGGTTACCTCCCTTTGGTTTTTAACGCAACTTACGCGCCCCTTTTCCGATAAAGGTCCTGCGCCAAGCGCCTCACATTTCGGGGCGAGGCTAAAAGGAGAACCTGCTTATGACTACAACTATCACCGGAAGCACTACCGCTCCCGTTCAAAACACATCCACCACCGAGACAACCGCCGCAGCAACCACCACTCAGGCCCAAAAGGCCTCCTCACTTGAGGACACGGTATCTGCTCTGGCGAACTCCCTCTCGGGATTCACCTCTCGGTGCATGCAGCAATCAACCACCCACCCGAGGATGTTCGCCCGAATGGAACGCCTTGTGGACTCTATCGCCCGATTGATCGATGCGATCGCGAACTATCGCAGCTCAACCAAAACGGAGGCTGCTGAGGCCTCAGAGCAAACGCCGATACAGGGTCGCTCAGCCCCCGACGCTCAGGACAACACCACGGCAACGCCTCCTCCAACGGAGGCACCCACCCCAAACACCTCAGTGAACGACCCAAACCCTACACCTGAGCCAACTCCTGCGCCAGAGCCAACACCACCTGCAGAAACAGCCCCTGAAAGTGAAGTTGTTGAGCAAGAGTCGGCGGCTCCTTCAGGTCCCAATATTGAACTCGGAGCCCAACTCCCGCCCACCGGAGGATTCCTGTGGAAGCCGGTTTCTGACAAAAATGGAGACCTCGCCGTACTCCTTCCGGAAAGGTCAAACAGGTGCGCATCTTGAGCCCCGACGGCAACAAAGTTCTCGCAAAGGGGAAATACTCAGGGGTCGGCAATGGTGACCGAGAGCATTACCGGTTCAACAAACCGGGCAGTGCATATCCTGATGGTGCGATCGCTCTGATTGAAATGGAGAGTGGTGCGATCAGACATTTCAACATCAAGGATACGGCAAAGCGAACCGAACGGTAGTTTGTCGTAACGGAAGGACCCGGCCTGTCCGCCTTTGCCCAAAGCTTTGGCTAAGGCGGAAGTGCCGGCTCCTTTCGATCAGATCCCCCCAGGCTCTCCATATCTTGCGATCGAATCATTCACGATTGCGACTCAAAGCTCTCTTGCAAAAGTTTCCATGCATCCCGGATCCGGGTCCGTAATGATTACGAAGGGACTACCATCCCGGGAGACTCTTGTCCTATTGTGTTCCAGGTATTTCGTGCCGTGCATGTAACGAATAGCAGGTGCGTACGCGCTAGGGTGCCTCTGAATGAAGATTGAACGAAACGACCGAACAAGGACAGACAGTGCACGACTGATGTGCACCGCCTCTTTTCTCCTGATCTTCGGCCAACTCGCACTCATTCGTTATATAGGATCAGAGGTGACAGTTTTCGCCTACCTTCAAAACATAGTCCTAACGAGTTGCTTCATCGGTTTCAGCGTTGGACTGCGAAGCGCTTCCTCATATGACGCAGGAAAAAGATTTTGCGAGGCCCTCACAAAACTTTTGGTGCTGCTGGTCGTTATTTCACTAGTAGCGGACTGGAGCTTTGTTTCCACCGCTGTGAGTGCTCTCGGACAATCGTATGTTGCTTGGAACATGTTTCACACCGACGAATTGTCAGCGAGCCTGATTCCTATCGTAGTTTTTGGGTTAGGCGTTATTTTTCTCATCCTGACCCTGATAGCTTTTGTCTTTGTTCCTCTCGGCAACACCATCGCTTCTTGTTTTGAAGATCGGCGAGATCCCTTAACGCCATACCTGTACAATATCGGGGGCAGTATCGCCGGCGTCCTTGCATTTTATCTTGTAAGTTACCTCGCATGGGGCCCTCACTGGTGGTTTTTGCTCATGGGATGCTGTGCGCTAGCCATCACACCAGCTAACGCCTGGCAAAAAAGGTGGCATCGAGGACTAGCCCTGATTCCATTTCTTCTGACCTCTCTGCCTCTCATGCAAAGCTCAGACCTGACCATCTCTTGGTCTCCTTACCAAAAACTGACCTTAAAATCGGTCACATCTCCTCCCTACTCGATGGAGGGTGGTTACATAAAGGTAAATAATTCGGGATATCAGATCATGCTCGATTTGAGACCCTCCACGTTAGTGGCAAAGCCAAACCTCTACCGCCAGGGCTGGGAGGGATACACGCACTACGATCTCCCCTTTCGATTCAGACCACGAGCTCAGAGCGCACTCATCCTTGGCGCTGGCAGTGGCAATGATGCCGCTGCTGCGGTGCGAGCCGATGTGAACTCGATCGTCGCCGTGGATATCGACCCAGTGATCGTTACATGGGGCCAGGTCTCGCATCCTGAAAAGCCCTACGCTGATGAACGGGTGGTTACGGAGGTAACCGACGCACGCTCATATCTGTACCGAACAGACCGAAAATTCGATGTAATATCGTTCGGCCTCCTCGACTCCCACACGGACGGTGCCATGACAAACACTCGATTAGACCACTTCGTATACACTCGAGAGGCCTTTCAGGCTGTCGCTGCACGATTGGCCCCCGGGGGTGTTGTGACCCTCATGTTCGAAGCCTCAAAGCCATACATAACAGCGAGAATGGCAGCGATGCTACGAGATGTGTTCGGTCGATATCCACTTATTCTTCGTATTCCCAAATCACCATATGGGTTTGGAGGAATGATGCTGATTCATGGCGATCAGGAATCGATTCAAAGCGCCCTTGAGAACGACCCAAAGTTACGCGATCTCGTGCTCGCAACACAGGCGGAAAAGCTCCTCGATGAGCCAGAAAGCACCACCGATGATTGGCCGTATGTGTATTTAGATAAGCGAACGATACCGCCGTTGTTTGGGGTGTCGACTCTCATGATCATAGGATTATTTGCGCTCGTCCAAAGGCGATGCTCGACTCCCGCGTTCGGCATGCCGATGAGAGAGGATCTCGTTATGGCACTCCTCGGGGCCGCATTTTTACTCCTGGAGGTTGCTCAAATATCAAGAACTGCGGTTATCCTTGGCATCTCTTGGCAGCCATCAGCTGCG
>JALRCK010000119.1 GCA_023262305.1 Deltaproteobacteria bacterium | reverse complement strand
CATAGTTCGCCGATCATGCGCGAGATGGCGCTGCACGATGAGAGGCTCAGAGCACTCAAGAGAGATTTCTCCGAATTCGGAAGAATGATCGTCAATTTGCCGGCGATCGTGAAGGGAGAGATGAAAAAGTGGGGCGGGGAAGAGGGCTCTCCTGACTTCATCAAGAGGTGTCGTGAATACGTGGAGGCGTACTACGTTTCAAAGGAGCCTGATCGGTGGAGTCGCAACAGTCCTGCGATGTATCGGCTTCTACCGCATGCCATGCTGCACAAGCATCCGTCAGCGCTCTCGAACATCGTACGAGCTATCGATGTCCTGTACGATCGTGACCAGGACGTGCGAGGATGGCACCCATTCCAGGCTGAGTTGATGACGTTGCTTGCTCATCCAGGTTCTCAAGCCCCAGAGACCGCACCTCCGAGTGGTGAAGAGAGTCGCGATATGGTGCGGGAGTTGCGGTCGCAAGTCGCCCTTGCCTTGACGAGTATCCACCGCTTCAACAATCTCAATATTTTCAAGGTTTCTCCTGCAACGGTCAATTTCTGGTCTCGAGTGGGTGTCGCCAGCTTCTCGTTTAGGTACCAGAAGTGGGATGCTCAAGGTATTCAGGTCGGCGAAAATCGCGTCACATCGCTCTTTGAGCAATATGGCTTCTCTCGAATAACGAGCCACGATGGTCGGGTGTCAGATCTTGGCATTGGCTATGAACTAGGCATGGAGCGCAAGCTCCGTATTCGGGACATCCTGGCCCCCCTCGGAGTAAAGTTTGATCCGAATGTGCGGATTCAGTTTTACCAAGGGTGCAAGCGCGCATCTCTTCCAGGTATGGGAGATTTCATCCTTCGTAACTCCTCTCCATTTTTTGGTCCTCACCTTCTCCAGCATCCAGGATATTTTTCGAGGTTTACTGCCGATGAAGGGTTGCCCTCCCCGGATGCCGCATTGCTCACAGCAAGAGCGGTTGAAGAGAGCTTTATGCCTCTTCTCCAATCGTCTCTCTATATTCCAGCTAATCCCGCTGTCGCGGAGATGGAGTACCTCTTCAGCCACCTTGAAAATGTGGATCGTGAACTGGATTTTTGGAAGTTCGATACCCGGCGAGAGACTGCATGGGATACTATCGAGGATGTTGGAACAGTTCTCAGGGGCGGATATTTTTCAGATGGCTTTCCGGTTTTGGTCCAGCACCTGAAGCAGGTTGCCGCAGATAGGAAAAAGCGCAGCGAGCCGATTCCGCACTTGGCGTTCTTCTCGCGCACTCTCCCCGCATGGCGCCCGATTCCGTACATGGATCTCGATGGCAAAAATTATTCCACTCTCGAGTTAACACCAGCAACCCTTGAGCTGTTGGAAAAATGTGTTACGTCGTCAGCAAGCCGGAATGATTTTCGAAAAGACAATGGCCGAACGTATCAGTTCTTTCAGATGGGACTTGATCAGGGAGCGGCACTTGTGATCGTTGATGGCAAGGAGGTTAGCCATGATATGTAAGCAATCCAATAGGTGCGAGTCTTCTGATCTCAGTGCTCTTGTCCCTCCGAGGTGCGCCAGAGTTGCTTCGGAACCTGCAACCCCTGTTAAGCCCGAAGAAGAGCGTCCAACGACGGCGCCTCCACAGGAGAGCCCTCATTACCCATCACACACGCCGCCGAGCCCGGACACGAAGCCGTATTCTCCTTGCCCTGGGACTGATACTCCTGAAGAGGAATATCCGGCGTGTCGGTTGCCTCGATGCTTGTGATCCCGGATGAGGTGCTAGGGTTGGGGGGCGGTAATGCACGAGACTACGGTGCGCGTCGGGCAGCTACGATAGGTAGCCCATCGCCCAATCGTACAGCAGCATCGACTTGGTCCGCATCGACCTCAACGTGGGGTCCGATAAGGGGTGATAGGACATTAATCACATCATTAAGGTCAGGCTCGATAAAGTCCTCCTCGCCCTCCTCGCCTAGGGGATGATGCACTTCGAGATAGAGTTCATCACCTCGCCATCCCGCTTTGATTGGTTGGTCAACAATCGTGACGGGGGTTCCAACAGAGACAAGTGAATAGAGAGTTTCTATATCCTCGGGGTAGAGGCGCACGCACCCATGACTGACTCGCATGCCGATTCCATAAGAGCGGCGGTGGTCGGTGCCGTGGATGAGATACCCAGGGATCCCAAGCTTCAGGGCGAAGTGACCGAGCGGGTTATCTGGATGCCCCCCCGGGATCATCGCTGGTAATTCGTCTCCGTCCTCAAGATGCTCTGCCCGAATACTCTTGGGTGGATACCACGGCGGGTCAACCTGCTTTGCGACCACCTTGGTTTTTCCGAGGGGGGTTCGCCAGTCGTAATCGCCAACGCTGACAGGGAAGGTGTGCACGGTGGTGCCTCGTGGGGGATAGTAGTAGAGCCTCAACTCGGCGAGGTTTAAAATGATACCGCGACGCTCCCCACGGGGAAGGATGTACATAGATGGCAGCACAACCTCCGCGCCAACGCGAGGAATCCACCGGTTGAGTCGAGGGTTAGCGCGAATTATCTGACCGTATCCGATGTCAAAAGTGCGCGCGATATCCAGCAGAGAATCTCCGTGCCACACCATGGTGTAGCGAACATCTCCCACTACTGAGTCGCCCTTATGAGCAGGCAGTGAGAGCTCCTCAGCGTGACCTGAGGCGAGTGCCCAGCAGGTTGCCGCAACCATGAGCGCTACTCGCGCCCCTCCAAGAGGCACCGCCATGATTGAGCTTATTTGCGCATTGAATGTCGGAAGCTTCGATTCACCATCTCCTCAGTGCGAATGGAACGGTTGTTCGCCTCTTGTGCCGTTGAGAGAGCTTGCTCAGCGATTCGGTGTGCATCACGGGCCTCGTCGTGAGCCTTCGTCACGGATGAGCGCGTCGCGCACCCACTCGTTGAGACTACCGAAATAATGAGGGCAGAAACGATCATCATACGTGTGTACATAGAGCCTCCGTTGCTAGCGTGGTGTGTCTCGCAAAGGTTAGCGCATGCCGGCGCTCGTACGTGTGAGGATGCTCACAGGCCGGAAAGGGAGACTATCGTTCTCTGAGCCGATCTATTTCGTTTCGTGCAAGCTCATCGCATCGCTCGTTCTCAGGGTGTCCAGCGTGTCCCTTGAGCCAATGCCAGGTAATTGAGTGTATCTTCACCAGTTCATCGAGTGAAACCCAGAGCTCTTGGTTCTTCACAGGTTTCTTATCGGTGGTCTTCCATCCGTTTCTCTTCCAGTTGTGGATCCACTGGGTGATTCCCTGCCTAAGGTACTGAGAGTCTGTGTAGAGGTCGACCACACACGACTCTTTGAGTGCCTTGAGAGCCTCGATGGCAGCCTGAAGCTCCATTTGATTGTTCGTGGTTGACGGTTGTCCACCGGAGAGCTCTTTCTCGCTTCCCTGAAATCGCAGTATGGCTCCCCATCCACCGGGTCCCGGATTGCCCGAGCAAGCCCCGTCCGTGTAGATCTCTATTCTCTTTTTTTTCTCTGTTTCTATTTCGGACATAAGACCACAACAACGCTATTTCAGCGCCATTGTAGCGAGAGCCTCACTGAGCGGAAAGGGCTCGATTGTAGGTTCTCCACATTATTGAATTGGTGATTGCCCCTCCTCTGCTGGGGGGGTTAGGAGATTCTCCACTTTTTTGACCCCTTTGACACGTTCCGTTGTGCGGATAACGACTCCAGCCTCGTGAGGAGCAAGAGAACCTCGAAGAGAGACTCTTCCGCGGTCGACGGTCACTGAAACCGAGTGAGCGTGGCGGGTAGCTCGCCCGAGAGCAGAGCGTATACGTGATTCGATCTTGGCATCGGAGTCGATTCCCTCGGGTCGAAGGAGATCGCTTGTTATTGCGACCAGACCCTGCAGGCGATTGCGAGTGTGTCGAGCCAGCTTAGAGCCGAGTGTGAGTGATTGATGTGCAAAGCTAACGGTCTTATCTCGCAAGAGTGCTTGTCGCCGAAGGCGCAAGCGAGGCTCAATCAGATATGTGAGTGCGGCGCCTACAGCGACACCGGCAATAAAAGTTAGTCCTATTCGAGGAGCAGGAGAGGAATATCCTCGGAAGAGTCTTTCAGTTGTTTGTCGCATAGTGTCCCTCTTATGCAGTAGCCGTGTGTCAGTTGGTGATGAGTGTGGGGCATGAGGTAGAAGATGGGTATGACCGAGAATGTAGCTGAGAGATCTCTGATGGTGATCTCAAACATGGAGGGAGGTTCGCTCGTGAGGCAGTATAGGGGGATACACTCAACGTAAACGCACACTATGGTTGACCTTGGAAAGTTCTCAGTTGTCTTTCATTCGATGGAGCCCTCGGAGGCTGTTCGTGTACGTGGCGAGGAGTTGCTGAGCAGGCTCGGTCGCTTAAGTGGCGATATCATGCGCGGCAAGATGCTGATAGAGAGTCGCCATCGGCATCATCACCAGGGAAACATCTATCACGTCTCGATAAAGATGCATCTTCCCGGTCTCGATATTGAGGTGAGCCACGACCCCGAGCTCAATCACGCGCATGAGGATGTGTATGTTGCGATGCGGGATGCATTTAGAGCAGCTCGGCGACAGCTTGAGGGGCATCAGGCGAAGCGGGGCGCAAAAGCTGCTCGACATGAGCAGGAGCGATTTGAGAACCGACCTGAACAGCAAGTTGATTGAGCGAGCTGGTCTTGAGGGTGCTTTATCCGGCCCTTGATCGAGCGTATCCGCGAGACGATGTGACCTCACTGCCGGACAACCGAGACTCAGCATAGTGAGGAGAAACACCGAGCATCGATCGGGTGATAGCGACCTGCTCCGGTGAGGGAGGGCAGAGTGCAGAAAGCTTCGGACTGGAGGTAGATACCTCAAACGTCGCTCCTTCGTTTCGCACAAACAGTGTCAGGGCACTGTTGTAGGGGAGCGAAAAAGTTTCCCCTGACCTAAATGAAACCTTTTCACCTGGGCGGAGGTTAATAAGCGCGCCGTTTTTAACAATCTCTCCTGCTCCCGATACGACATACATCTGTGCATATCCGGTAACCTTGAATGTGCGAGCAGGAGGGGTCTTCCCGGCCTCCTGAGCTGCTTTCCAGATCTCGCCGTGCACCGCCACGTGGTGGGATGATCGACTCTCTACTGCTGTGTTTGCAAAGGGAGATGCATACAGAGTGCGGTTGATACCAACCAGTGAAGTATCAGGTGTGGTAGCGAAATGTCTTTGAATCAGCTTATCCCATTGAGGAGGCACCGTTGTACCGAGCACTTCGTTGAAAATAGGGGCCTGATTAATATGAGCGAAGGAACACATGGTCACCTCTCTTGTGCATCGGGATGTGGGGTTGGTATTTGCGAATCGGTGGAGGGCGTGGGCTGAGGAGGTCTTCGAAAACTATAGCCGAACACGTGTAGGCTTGTATCAAAGTCCTCCTGTCCGTGCGAAGTCGCCACGGTGAGGCGGCTCCTGAAATCGAACGGTCTCGTGTCACCTTGGTTCTTGTCACTGAAGGGACGAAAGCCCCGAATCCTCTGAAACATGCTCTGATTATCGATCCAGATGAGAGGTAGTCAAATAAGCCCTGTGGTCAAAATGGGGCGATATGGAGTTTTTCGGTTCGAAATAGAAGATGGTGCTAACCGATGCGCCCGAGGATTGAGGAGATTAAAGCTCCCTCCAGTTGGGTGATCCTGAACGGTTTGTGAATATGGGAATCGATCACTCGCTCCGTCTTGGCGCCCAAGATGTGTGCCTCTTCGGCTGCAGCCGTCATGAGAACTCTGGCTGTTCTTCTCCAGGCGGCATCATACGGGGTATGCGTGAACGTTACGTCCATAGCGCGCCATACATCAAGCGACGTCATGCTTGGGCTCAAGTTGTAGTCTGTAATAACGCCTGCGAAGCAGGCACCCGTCGAGGTCATGGTATGCTTGAGAATTCCTTCGGCCTCCTCCCTGATGTGTGCGAATGATGCGCCGGGAGGAACATGCAGAAGTGCCACGCGTTGTTCAGGGATATTCCAATAATCGGTGCATATGGATGCGACAGCCTCAAGGTTACTACGATCGTCCTCGACGATAAGCACACCGCGCTCAATCAAAAGTGCTAGTGCTCGGTCAGGGGATGCCGAAAATGAAGCGCTGTGGAGGGACTCCGATTGGTGGTGTGGCGAGTGCATAGAGGTACCGTCAAGACCGCAATGTAACCACTTTCGTGGCGTTAGAGAATACGGGGAATGACAGCGTGATCGTTTGTGGTGGTAGGCATATGTTTTGGATGCCCTGTACCTGTGCACAACAAAGCTGCGGCATCACTGCCGCAGCTTTTGCAGATAGGGATGAGCAGGGCTCTACCGAACCGTGATCCTTCGGGAACGGTCGCCGTTTGAATCCTGAGCAAAGCATCGTATCGGCTTGGCGGGGCGTCTGACCACGAACTCGTAGTACCCTTCAGAGTCCGTCCGTTTCGTGGTAACTAGGCGACCGCCACAGTACAGCTGAATTGGCTCACCCACCTGCGGTGTGTCCGTCGAATCGAGTACCTCACCGAAGATGTAAACCCTCGTGCGTGTTCGCTCGCTGGTGATGGAGATAGAGTTAGGATTCTCCTCAACAGGTGTCTCCATCGGTGGTGGGGTTGCTGTCGGGGTTGCTGTCGGGTAAGCCGGCTGTGTTGGGTAAGGAGTCGGCGTGCTGGTAGCGGTCGGTATCGGAGTGGATGTTGGAGCGGGGGTTGGTGTGGTGCTACCCTGTTGAGCTTTCACA